>JAHJOS010000165.1 GCA_018820005.1 Alphaproteobacteria bacterium
AGACCGTCATATGCGGGTAGAGCGCGTAGCTCTGGAACACCATGGCGATGCCGCGGTCGCGCGGTTCGACATCGTTGCACAGCGTCTCGCCGATCCAAAGCTCGCCCGAGGTAATATCCTCGAGCCCCGCGATCATGCGCAGCAGGGTGGATTTCCCGCATCCCGATGGCCCCACGAACACCACGAATTCCCCGTGGCTGACGCTGAGGTCGACGCCCTTTATCACGGGGACATTGCCATAGGTCTTGTGCAGCGCTTTGAGTTCGAGTCCGGCCATTTTGTCCGCGCTCCTTCTGAGTTTTGTTTTTTTGAGGCAGATCAGCCCTTGACGGCGCCAGCGGTCATGCCGGCCACGATCTGCCGGTTGAAGAACAGGAACACGATCAGCGGCGGAATGGTGATCAGCAGGATGTTGGTGAACAGCAGATTGTAGGCGGTGTTAAACTGGCTCTGGAAATTATAGAGCGTCAGCTGCACGGTCGCGTTCTGGTTGCCCGGGAGGTAGTAGAGCGGGTTGGTGAAGTCGTTGAAAATGCCCACCGACTGCACCACGATATTGGTCACCGTCACTGGCCAGAGCATCGGCAGGATGATGCGGAAAAATACATCGAGCGGTCGCGCCCCATCGATGATGGCCGCTTCATCGAGGTCGCGCGGGATGGTCGCCACAAACGCGCGATAGAGGATGATAGAGAACGGCAGGTTATACGCAATCTCGATCAGGATCATGCCGTGCAGCGTGCCGAACAGCTTGAGGCCCTGCAGCAGCCAGATCGTCGGCACCACGGCCGGCGGGATCATCAGCCCGGCCAGGATCAGGAATTCGATCAACCCGTTCAGCCGGGTCTTGCGCCGCGCCAGCACGAACCCGACCATGGCCGCCAGCACCACCAGCGCCGTCACGCTGATCACCGTGATCAGCGCCGAATTGATGAAGGCGGTGATCATCATCCAGTTTCGCGTCGTCACCACCTGCACCAGATTGTCCCAGAGGTGGAACCCCTGCGGCCAGGAGAAGTCGCGCAATCCAGACTGCGGCTTGTCCTTGAACGCCATCAGGATGATGAAGATGAAGGGAACAACGAAGACGAAAAACGACCCGGCGATCGCCGCCAGCCCGCCGATGATGGAGGTACGCTGTTTCATTCGTGGCCCTGCTTGCGATTGAGGAACATGGTCAGCGGCACCACCAGAATGCCGATCAGAATAAACAGCACCACATTGCCGGCGGTGGACAGGCCATAAAAGCCGGCCTGGTATTGCTTGTAGATCACCGAGGCGACGGTGTCGGAGGCGAACCCCGGCCCGCCCTTGGTCATGGCCCAGATCAGGTCAAATGTCCTGAGACCGCCAATGAACGACAGCGTGATAACAGTCGCCGTGGCGGGCCGGCTGAGTGGCAGGGTCACATGCCAGAAGTTTTGCCAGGATGTGGCGCCATCGATCCGGGCGGCCTCATAATAGTCGCGCGGAATGGCCACGAGCCCCGCGATATAGATCACCGTGGCCAGTCCGACGCCCTTCCAGACGTCGACCAGCGCCACCGAGAACAGCGCCAGATTGGGATCGGTGAGCCAGCCCGGGCCCTTGATCCCCATAAGCGCCAGCCCCTGGTTGATCATGCCGTTCGTGGGGTGCATCAGCACGGTGAAGGTGATGCCCACGCCCACGGTGGACACCAGCACCGGAAAGAACACCACCGAGCGCAGATAGCCGCGGGCAATGATATTGCTGGTCAGCAGCAGCGCCAGCCCCATGCCGATCACCACCTTGAGGGTCGATGTCACCACCGCATAAAGCACGGTGTTGATCAGGCCCTTGATCAGGAACGGCTCGCGGAAGAACTGCGCGAAATTCTCAAAGCCGATGAACACCGAATTGAACAGCGTCCATCGCGTCAGGCTGAAATAGAGCGATGCGAAGGTCGGCGCCAGGAACAGCGCGCCATAGATGATCGCCGCCGGCAGGAAGAACCAGACCGGATAGGTCGACGGGCGGGAACGCGCCGTGGTGGGGGCACTGGCCATCGCTAAATCCTCTCAAGCAACAGGATCGGTTCCGGACGGCCTTGGCCGCCCGGAACCTCAGACTTGGGGCGCTGTCGGCTTACCAGCCGGGCAGGCCGAGCTGCTGGGCCTGCTTGCGCACGTCCTCGTCGTAGAGCGCGGCGCCATCGGCAGCCGGGCGGATGCCCGAGCCGACTTCAACCGTGATCTGCTCGAGCGCCGGCCCCTTGATGGGCGACAGGAACTCGAGGGCAGGGCCATTGTGGCCGCCATCGGCGAAGTAGGGCAGCATGTCGGTCACGGCCGGCGGCAGGTTGGCGGGCAGTTCACAGCCCTTGACCAGATAGGGGCCAGTCGGCTCCACGGTCGCATTGCGCACTTCGCAGGCTGCCGGGCTGGCGACATAGGCCAGGAACTTCTTTGCCGCTTCTTCGTTGCTCACCGTCTTGGCGATATAGACGGCATCAGGCATCCAGGTGGTCAGGCCGTTGGTATCGGCGCTGTTGCCGGGCTGGGCGAAGAAGCCGACGTTGCCGGAGGTGCCCGGCGCGATTTCTTCGATGGCGCCCACGGCAAAGGTCAGCATGGGGTAGTGCGCGCCTTCGCCCGTGGCGACCATGCGGATGCCGTCATTATAGGTGGCGGCGCCGAAGTCTTCATTGAGATAGCCGGCGTCGTGAACCTGCTGCAGCCGCTCAAAGCCCTGCATGGCCGCTGGCGTGGTGGCGTATTTTGCCTCGCCTGCGGTGTATTTCTCTGCAAAGTCGGGCTGGGCGGTCGACACATTGTAGTAGTCGGCCAGAACGAACAGCTGGCTGGTCCAGGTATCGGCATAGGTCTGGATCACGGCAACCTTGCCGGCGGCCTTGATCTTTTCGTTGTTGGCCATGAACTCATCCCAGGTCTTGGGCGGGGTCAGGCCCAGTTCCTTGTACATCGGGATATTGTAGAGGATGCCGCCACCCATGGCCGAAGCATAGGGCGCGCCGTAGACTTCGCCGCCAGATGTCACAACGGACTTGAAGCTGTCCTGCACATCGGCCTGCCATGGCTCGTTGGTGAGCGGCAGCATGTTCTGCTGCGGGTTGATCGCCTGGAACAGCGAACCCGAGTTATAGGTGAAGATATCGGCCATGGCGCCGGCGGCCAGGCGCGTCTTGACGATATTGTCGCCTTCGCCGCCACCCGGACGGGTCTCGAGCTCGATGTTGATGTCCGGGTTGGCGGCCTCGAATGCGGCCACATAGGCCTCAAAGACCGGCACCGTCTGCGGACCGTTATCGATCAGCAGTGTCAGTGTCGTGGACTGCGCATGTGCCGCGCCGCTGGCGAGCAGCACGGCAATTGCGCCGACGCCGGCCAGTGCTATGGACTTCAGGTTGAAAATCATTGGTAGTCTCCTCCCTTGGATCAGTCAGACCGGCCCCGTTATGGGGTCCGGGTGTTTGAATTGAGCTTCACTGCCTGCCGACGCGCCGGTACGGCATAGGTGAAGGTGATGTGGTGAATACCCGCGCTCAGGTCGTGTTCCCTGCCACAGGCCACCGCGGCGCCGTCCAGCATGGCATCGCTATAAACCGCGTTGAGCCGCAGCACGCCGCTGGCGCCTTCGGGCACCACAATGTCATAGGCAACCTTGTCCCCGCTCACGCGCCACTCTGCGGTGATGGTGCCGGCTGGGCTGTCGTGGTGCGCCTTGACCGGCGACAGGCCGTCCAGGATCGTCGGCTCGAAAATGATCTTGGCAAAGCCGGGCGCCTCGGCATCCGGGCGGAAGCCTGCCACGCCCTCGAGCAGCCACTGGCAGACTGCCCCATAGGCATAGTGGTTGTACGAATTCATGTGCGGATCATAGATGCTGCCATCGGGCTGGATGGCGTCCCAGCGCTCCCAGATCGTGGTGGCGCCCATCTTGACCTGGTAGAGCCAGCCGGGAACCTCTTCCTGCAGGAACACTTCGGCCGCAAGACCCATCTCGCCGATCTTGACCAGCGCCGGCAGCAGCGCCGGCGTGCCGATAAAGCCGGTCCCGATGCGGCCATCGCTGCGGGCGATGGCGTTCTTGAAATAGCCCTTGGCGCCCTCGATCCGGTCGGACGGGATCAGATCATGCAGGAACGCCAGGGCATAGGACGTCTGGTCGTCGCCGGCCACGCGGCCCGACGGCGTGATGAACTCATGGGCAAAGGCGGTCTTGACCTTGGCTGCCATCGCCTCAAGCCGCTCGGCCGTCGCAATGTCTCCTGTGATGCGGGCAATGCGCGCCACCAGTGTTGCGGTGATGAACAGATACATCGTCGCCGAAGCATCATCGCTGATGGTCGGCAGCGGCTTGGCGCTGGGCCCGCTGGGCTGCAGCCAGTCGCCGAACGAGAAGCCACGGGCGCCCCAGACGCGCGGCGGCTTGACGATCGGGCCTTCGCTGATCGACCAGACGAAGTCGACCCATTTGGTCATGGCCGGCAGGGTTTCGGCCAACAGGGCCGTGTCGGCATAATGTAGATAGACCTGCCACGGCACGACGGCGATGGCATCGCCCCAGCCGGTGCTGCCATAAAAGCCCGGATAGTCCTGCGGCTTCTGCCGCGTGGGATCGGGCACGACATGGGGCACTGCGCCATCGGCGCGCTGGTCGGCCATCACATCGCGCAGCCATTTGCGGAAAAAGCTCTGCGTATCGGCAAGGTAGCAGGCCGTGCCGGCAAAGACCTGGGCGTCGCCCGTCCAGCCCAGGCGCTCGTCGCGCTGCGGGCAGTCGGTGGGCACTTCGATGAAATTGGAGCGCTGCGACCACACCGTGTTCAGGAACAGCCGGTTGACCAGTTCATTGCCCGAGGTGAAGCCGGACTTGAGCGCGGTGACCGAGCTGATCGGCACCAGCGCAACCCGGGTGATCTCGGCTTCGCCGTCAATGGTTATCCGCGCATAGCGGAAACCCTGGAAGGTAAAGTGCGGCCGATAGGCCTCTTCGCCGTCGCCCTTGAGGGTATAGTCGATGCGGCATTCGGCAGTGCGCAGATTGCCGTTGTAGAAGACGCCGTCCTTATCGAGGATTTCGGCGTGCTCGATTGTCACCCGCGCGCCGGCCTTGCCGCGCACCGAGAAGGCGACATAGCCGCCGCAGTTCTGGCCGAAATCATGCACGGTCCGGCCTTCGGCATCGGTCCAGCTTTTGATCGAGGCCAGTTCTGGCAGCTCCTGCACCGGCGTGGTCTCGTGCGGCACCAGGCGCGCCGTGTCGAAGGCAACCGCTTCGCTGCCGGCACTCACCTGCGGCACGATGCGCGCGTCATAGGTTTCGCCGAAATAGATGCCCGATTTCAGGATCGGCAGTGTGCCACTCTGCCAGCTGGCATCGGTGCCCAGCAGCAGGGCGCCCGTGCCGGCGCGCAGCTCGGCAATAGCCGCGATCTCATCGCCCCAGGTATTGAAGATGGGCGCCTGGCCCCACATCATCTGCGAGCGCAGCCAGCCATCGGCCAGCCAGATCTCGATGCTGTTCTCGCCAGCCACCAGCAGGTCGGCCACCGCATAGGTCTGGTAGCTCAGCCGCACATCATAGCTGGTCCAGCCCGGGGTCAGGATATCATGGCCCACGCGCTGGCCATTGATAAAGCAGATGTAAAGGCCCAGCGCGCTGATGCGCAGGGTCTCATTGCCGGCGATGGCGGGGAGGGAAAAGCTCTTGCGCAGGAACGAGGCCGGGGTGCCGACGCCCGCATCGCACTGCGGCCGTACCATCTGGGCCTCCCACTGTGCCGATGCCATCTGTGCCGATGCGCCATGCATCACCGCTGCGTCGTTCACGCCTTATCCTCCCATGTGAGCCGATTAACTCGGCTGTAGACTGTTCTACGTATATCGTTCTACAAAATTGACGGCTTGGCAATATGCCCGATGACAAAAAGATGCGAGACGTTTTCGGGCAATCAGGATATCCCGGGGCCATGAGCGAAAAAGAACCCACGGCGCCCCGGTCTGGCGAGCGCATCACCATCCGCGAAGTGGCCCAGGATGCCGGCGTGTCGGTCGCCGCCGTCTCCAAGGTGCTGCGCGATGCCTATGGCGTCAGCGACGCGCTGCGGGCAAAAGTGCGCGCCTCCATGGCCAAGCTGAACTACCGCCCGCGCGCCTCGGCACGCGGCATGCGCGGCCGCACATACACGATCGGGCTGATCTTCCCCGATTTGCGCAACCCCTTCTTTGCCGACATCTATGCGGGCGTGAACTCGGCGCTGGAGCGCACGCAGTACCAGGCCATGCAAGGGGTTAACACCACGTCGGGTGCATTGAACATCACCTCCGGCGCGCTGATTGAGGCCATGATTGACCGGCAGATGGATGGGTTGGTCGTTATTGGCCCCAATATGGAAACCCAGGCGCTGGCGGATTTGGGTGCGCGGCTTCCCTTGGTTGTCCTTGGTCAGCACAATCACGCCGGCGACGCTTTCGACACGGTCAACAACGATGATCAACTCGGCGCGCGGCTGGTCGTGCGTCATCTGGTGGCGAATGGCTATAGCAACATTGCCATGCTCAGCCTGTCCCCGCAGAATTCCTCCATCATCCAGCAGCGCGAAATCGGCTATCGCCTCGAAATGATGGAGCAGGGTTGCGGCGATGCGATCAATATCTTGCGGGAAACGCAGGTCCTGCGCGATGTTCAGGTCAGTGTGCGCCGCTTGCTCTCGGGCGCAGATCGACCCGAGGCCATCTTTTGCTGGACCGACCTGATGGCTTTTGAAGCCATCAGTGTTGCCACGGAAATGGGCCTGTCCATCCCCGAAGATATTGCCATCGTCGGCTATGACAACACCATGTTCTGCGACCTCGCGCAGAACAGTCTCACCAGCGTGGATCAGTCTGGTGAACTATTGGGCCTTCAGGCCGCGCGGTTGCTGGTGGAGCGCATCGACGGGCGCACCACCGCCGAACACTTCATGGTGCCGCCTCGTATCGTTGCCCGCGCCAGCGCGGGCACGAGGACTGAGCAGGAGTGATGGGGCCGGTGCTCTGCACCGGCCATCATTCTATTGCGCCAGCCTGGACCACTTGACCACCGGCGACCAGGCAAACGCCTTGTCGAAGGGATATTGCGGACCGCTCTTGTGCTGGCGCTCCAGCCGCTCGACAAACTGATCCACCACGCCGGGCGACAGCGCCATCAGGCTGGGATCGGCGATGGGCCCCAGGTCCGGCGACAGATAGCCCGATTTCACCACCACGATCCGCGCCGCCTTGGGATCGAGCCCGAGCTTCTTGAAGTCGACGAGATTGTGGAAGGGCCGACGACGCGCGGTCAGCACCAGATCGATGCCGCCGATGCGCACCACGGCTTCACGCAGATGCGCATCCTCCGTCTCGAGCAGGAAGATAACCTCAGCTTCGGTTTCCACCAGCGTGCTCGATGGGTCCAGCGTCGCGCCGATGCTCAGCTCCACCCGTGCGCCCACGCCCGCTGCATAGGCCGCATCGGTCGCCGGCTTGTCGGCAATGCCGGCAAACACCACGCCTTGCGCATCATTGGCCATCAGCTCGGCCAGCACCTCCGCGCGGTCGCCGACCCCGCCGCCAGTCGGGTTGTCGCCCGATTCTGCCAGCACCACCGGCGAGGTCTCTGCCTCGATGGCCCAGTCGACACATTCCTCGATACTGCCCGTCTTGGTGCCGAAGACAAACTGCTCGCGAATGTCCCAATAGTCCTGCGCCAGGTGCCGGGCTGCCGCTTCCATGGCAGTCCGGTCCGTGCCGGTCACCACGGC
>JAHJOS010000166.1 GCA_018820005.1 Alphaproteobacteria bacterium
AGTACTGGCAAGGTGCCCAATACATCAGCCACGGCGGCATCATCCGGCTCCGATCTGAATGGCATGGCGGCCTTTGATGCGGCGCGGCAGATCAAGGAACGGATGACCGCACATGCGGCCAAGCTGCACAAGGTGGCTGAGGCCGATGTACGCTGGGTGCAGGGCGGGGTCGAGTGCGGCGGCAAGTTCGTCGGCTTTGCCGAGCTGGCTGCTTCGGCCTATCTCAACCGGGTGCAGCTCTCGGCGGCCGGGTTCTACGAAACGCCCAAGATCCATTGGGATCGGGCAACCGGACGTGGACGGCCCTTCTACTATTACGCCTATGGGGCCTCGGTGAGCGAGGTGACCATCGACACGCTGACTGGCGAATATACCGTCGACCGCGTCGATATCCTCCATGACGTGGGCCGCTCGCTCAATCCGGCAATCGATACCGGCCAGATCGAGGGCGGGTTCGTGCAGGGCATGGGGTGGCTGACGACCGAGGAATTGGTGTGGGACGACAAGGGCCAACTGCGCACCAAGGCGCCCTCGACCTACAAGATCCCGGTGGCGAGCGACGTGCCGCCGATCTTCAACGTCAAGCTGGCGGAATGGTCGGAAAACACCGAGCCCACCATCGGCCGATCCAAGGCCGTGGGTGAGCCACCCTTCATGCTTGCGATGAGCGTGGTCGAAGCGCTCTCGATGGCGGTGGCAAGCGTGGCCGACTACGATATTGCTCCGCGCCTGGATACGCCGGTCACGCCCGAGCGGGTGCTGATGGGTTGTGAACGGCTAAAGCGTGAGGCGCGCGGGTGAGGGCAGGGGTGGTTGCTCCAGAACCGTCCAGTCTTCCCCGTGGTGGGCGCCGCCGAGCCTGGGCGGCTGCTGATTGTGGAGGCAGGCGATGACCTCCCGCAGCGCGGAACTCACTGAATTTTTCGCCGGCAATCGGGATGTGATCGTCTGCGCGCTGACCTCGGTGCGCGGGTCCTCGCCCCGCGCGCAGGGCACCTTCATGCTGGTAGGGCGGGTCGAGCTGTTTGGCACTATTGGTGGCGGGGCGCTGGAATATCTGGTGATCGAGCATGCGCGGCGCCTCCTGGCGGCGGGGTTGGCTCGGGAAGCCATGGACGTGCCGCTGGGGCCCGAGATTGGCCAGTGCTGTGGCGGCCGGGTCGGCGTCACACTGAGTTATGCTGATCAAGAGCAGCGTTTGGCGCTCAGTGCTCAGGTGGCCGC
This sequence comes from Alphaproteobacteria bacterium, assembly GCA_018820005.1. Lineage (GTDB taxonomy): Bacteria > Pseudomonadota > Alphaproteobacteria > Rhizobiales > Devosiaceae > Devosia. The sequence continues at coordinate 1,225 of JAHJOS010000166.1, forward strand.
CGAAGATCGGGCACTGCCCCATGTCTATGTATTCGGTGCGGGGCATGTCGGGCGGGCTCTGGCACAGATTCTTGCCATGATGCCGGTGCAGTTGACCGTGGTAGACACGCGGCGTGAAGAAATTGCGCTGCTACCTGCGCATATCCAGACCCAAGTCGTCGCCATGCCTGAGGCTGTGGTGCGCCATGCGCCGGCTGGCAGCAGTTTTGTAATCCTTACCCATGACCATGCGCTGGATTTCCTGATCGCACAGGAAGCACTGGCCCGGTCCGACTGCGCCTATGTGGGCATGGTGGGTTCGGCGACCAAACGGGCGCGTTTTGCTAGCTGGTTTCTTGCGGAGGGTGGAACCGCATCAGCTCTGGAACGGCTGGTTTTGCCTATTGGCCGGCAGGGCCTTGGGGATAAGCGCCCCGAAGTCATCGGGGTACTGGCGGCGGCCGAAATTATGGTCCACATTGGTCGCGGGGAAGCTGACATCGCGCGGGCAAGCGCCACCGTATCAACGGGGGCGACAGATGGATGTTGATATGCCACTGCGGTTGCAACTGACGGGTATCACGAAGCGGTTCCCGGGCGTTCTCGCCAATGACAATGTAACCTTTTCTGTCAAGCCGGGTGAAATCCATGCCTTGCTGGGCGAAAATGGCGCCGGCAAGTCGACGCTGGTCAAGATGATCTATGGCATCATGCAGCCTGACGCTGGCGAAATCGCCTGGGATGGGGAGCCGGTCGTGGTGGCCAGTCCCAAGGCCGCGCGCAAACTGGGCGTCGGCATGGTGTTCCAGCATTTCAGCCTGTTCGAGGCGCTGACCGTTCTGGAGAACATCGCCCTGGGCATGGACGCAAAAATTCCGGCCCGCGAACTCGAAGCGCGCATTCGCGCCGTAATGAGCCAATATGGCCTGCTGCTCGATCCACACCGTACCGTGGCAACCCTGTCGGTGGGTGAACGGCAGCGCATCGAAATCGTGCGGGCACTGCTGCTCGACCCCAAGCTGCTGATCATGGACGAACCCACCTCAGTGCTGACGCCGCAAGAGGTGGAGCAGTTGTTCACCGTGCTGCGCACGCTGGCGGCGCAGGGCTGCTCGATCCTCTACATTTCCCACAAGCTGCATGAGATCAAGGCGCTGTGCGACACGGCGACGATCCTGCGCGGTGGCAGACTGGTGGATACCTGCGATCCCAAGCAGGAAACCAGCCGCTCGATGGCAGAAAAGATGATCGGCGCGGGTCTCAAGGACATCGTGCGCCAGCCGGGACGCAGCATGGGCCTGCCCAAGCTGGTGGTGTCACGGCTGTCGACGCGCAAGGCCGGGCATTTCGACGTGGCGGTGGACAGCGTCAGCTTAACGGTCAGGGCCGGTGAAATCTTCGGCATCGCCGGGGTAGCTGGCAATGGGCAGAACGCGCTGCTCGATGCCCTCTCGGGCGAGATCATCAGTGATGACAAGGACGCCATCACCATCGATGGCTATCCGCTGGGCCTGCTCGACACCACGGGACGGCGCAAATATGGGCTGTGTGCAGTGCCCGAGGAGCGCAATGGCCATGCTGCCGTTGGCGACTTCACGCTGAGCGACAATTCGGTGCTGACGGCGCGTGATCGGCTGGGCATGGTGGTGCTGGGTCTGATCAATTCGGGCGCCGCCAAGACCTATACGGGCAAGGTGATTGCCGACTTCGCCGTCAAGGCGCTCGGCCCCGGCTCGACGGCGGGTTCGCTGTCGGGCGGGAACCTGCAGAAATACATCATGGGCCGGGAAATCCTGCAAAAGCCGAGCGTGCTGGTGGTGAGCCAGCCGACCTGGGGCGTCGATGCCGGCGCGGCTGCGGCGATCCACCAGGCGTTGGTCGATCTGGCGGCGGCGGGCTCGGCCATCGTCGTCATCAGCCAGGATCTCGATGAACTTCTGGCCCTGTGTGACACGCTCGCGGTGATCAATCTGGGCCGACTGTCGGGCGCACGGCCGGTGGGCGAGGTGAGCGTGGAAGAGATCGGGCTGCTGATGGGCGGCGTGCATGGAACCACGGAGGCACGCGATGCTGTTTCGGCTTGAGAAGCGCCAGGAGCCCTCGCGGTTCATGCTTTATGCGACGCCGGTGGCGTCAGTGCTGCTGACCATGGTGGTGGGCGCGATCATCTTTTCGCTGATCGGCTATGATGGCATCGGCGCGGTGCGCGAGATCTTCTTCACGCCGCTAACCAATGCCTACAAATGGCAGGACCTTGGGGTGAAGGCGGCGCCGCTTGTTATCATCGGCGTGGGCCTGTCGATCGCCTATCGGGCCAATGTGTGGAACATCGGCGCCGAGGGGCAATATATCATGGGTGGTCTCGCCGGTACCTGGGTGGCGCTGGCGACCTACGGCATGACCGGGCCATGGATCCTGCCGCTGATGATCCTGGCAGGTGTCGTGGGTGGCGCGCTCTACGCGGCCATTCCGGCCCTGCTCAAGACGCGGCTCAACGTCAATGAAATCCTGACCTCGCTGATGCTGACCTATGCTTCGGTGCAGCTGATCTACTATCTGATCCGTGCGCCCTGGAAGGACCCTATGGGCATGGGCTTTCCGCAGACGCGGCTGTTCTCGGAAGCGGCGCGGCTGCCCACAGTGATCCCGGGCACTATTGTGCATCTGGGCGTGCCGATCGCGGTGCTGGTGGCGCTGGCGGCTTGGTTCATCATGTCGCGCTCGGTGTTCGGCTATCAGATGAAAGTGGTGGGCGCGGCCCCTCATGCGGCACGCTATGGCGGGTTCTCGGAAAACAAGACCATCTGGCTGGCGCTGCTGGTTAGTGGCGCGCTGGCGGGCCTCGCGGGCGTGCTGGAAGTGGCCGGGCCGTTCCAACGCATGGTGCCGGGCTTTCCAACCAATTACGGCTTTACGGCCATCATCGTGGCGTTCCTCGGTCGGCTTAACCCCTTGGGCGTCTTGTTCGCCGGCATCGTGATGGCGATCACCTTCGTGGGCGGCGAAGTGGCGCAGACCACCATTGGCCTGCCCAATGCGGCGACCGGGATTTTCCAGGCGATGGTACTGTTCTTCCTGCTCGCGGGCGATATTCTGGTGCGCTATCGCATCCGGCGGGTCGTGGCCAATCCAGCGGCGGGGGCTGCGTGATGGATATCTATATTGCCATTATCGTCACCTTGGTGGGTGCGGCCAGCCCGATCCTGATCGCGGCGCTGGGCGAACTGGTGGTCGAAAAGGCCGGCGTGCTCAACCTAGGCGTCGAGGGCATGATGCTGGTGGGCGCCATCGCCGGCTTCGCCGGGCAGTATTATACCGGCAACCCCTATTTCGCGCTGCTGTGTGGGGCCTTTGCCGGCGCCGCCACCTCGTTGATCTTCGGATTCCTGACGCTGAGCCTGTCGGCCAACCAGACTGCGACCGGTCTGGCGCTGACTATTTTCGGTACTGGCTTTTCGGCGCTGGCGGGCGCGCCGTTCTCGGCGCGGCCGATCGAGCTGATGCGGCCACTGTTTCCGCTGGAACTGGCGACCCACCCGATCTTGCGTGTGATCTTCGGCTATGCCGCGCCGGTCTATTTCTCTTTCATCATGGTCTTTGCCGTCTGGTATTTCCTCAAGAAGACCCGCGCCGGACTGATCCTGCGCGCGGTGGGGGAAAATGATCTGTCCGCGCATTCCATCGGCTATTCTGTGATCGGTGTCCGCTATGCCGCCGTGCTCTTCGGCGGTGCGATGGCGGGCATTGCGGGGGCCTGCTTCCCGCTGCTGCTGACGCCGCAATGGGCCGAGCGGATGACGGCAGGTCGAGGCTGGATCGCTGTGGCGCTGGTGGTATTCGCTTCCTGGCGTCCATTTCGCCTGTTGGCGGGCGCCTATCTGTTTGGTCTCGTGATGACCATGGAGCTCTACGCCAAGGCTGGCGGCGGCCCGCTTTCGGTCATTCCCTCCGAGCTTTGGGCGGCGCTGCCCTATCTGGCCACTATCGTGGTGCTCGTGCTGATCTCGATCCGGCGCGACGCCTCTTCCAATGCACCGGCCTGCCTCGGCAGGCCGTTCCTGCCCAGCAATTGAGGGACGTCACCCATGCCCCCAATCACCAAGAAGTAGTCATTCAGGAGAAAACCATGACTCTGTCCCGTCGTTCATTCGTCAAGATCAGTGGCGCAGCCGCGGCTGTACTGCCGTTCCTCGGCACCAAGGCCTTCGCCCAGGGCGAAAAGCTCAAGGTCGGCTTCATCTATGTCGGCACCATCAACGACAATGGCTACAACTATGCGCACAACCAGGGCCGTCTCTATCTGGAAGAGCAACTGGGCGATGCCGTTGAGACCACCTATGTCGAGAACGTGCCGGAAGGCCCGGACTGCGAGCGCGTGCTGCGCGAACTGGCCCAGCAGGGCAACAAGCTGATCTTCGCCACCAGCTTCGGCTTCGGCGACTCGGTGATCAAGGTTGCCCAGCAGTTCCCGGAAGTAAAGTTCGAGCATGCCACCGGCTACATGAAGGCTGACAATGTCGGTCTCTACAATGCCCGGTTCTACGAAGGTCGCGCCGTTTGCGGCACCATTGCAGGCCATCTGTCGCAGACCGGAAAGGCGGGCTACATCGGCTCGTTCCCAATCCCCGAAGTTGTGATGGGCATCAATTCCTTCGTGCTCGCCGCCCGCAAGGTGAACCCCGATTTCACCATCAAGCCCGTCTACATCTCGACCTGGAACGACCCTGCCAAGGAAGCTGACGCGGCCCGCGCCATGATCGATCAGGGCATCGACGTGATTGCCCAGCACACTGACGGCCCGGCGGCCCTGCAGGTTGCGCAGGAGCGCGGTATTGTGGGCGGCTTCGGCCAGGGCGCCGACATGAGCGCCTTTGCCCCCGAGACCCAGTTGACCTCGATCATCGATCATTGGGGCCCGCACTATGCCGCTTCCGCCCAGGCTGTCATCGACGGCACCTGGACGGCTGGCGACACCTGGGAAGGCCTCAAGGACGACGTCGTGCAGATCGGGCCCTATGGTCCCAAGGTCACCGACGAGGTCAAGGCTGCGGCTGAAGCCGTGCGCACCGGCCAGATCGATGGCTCGTTCATGATCTTCACCGGCCCGATCAAGGACAATACCGGTGCTGAACGCGTTCCCGCCGGTGTCTCGATGACCGATGCCGAGCTGCTGAGCATGGACTGGTATGTCGAAGGCGTCGAACAGCCGGCATAAGGCTGGGCGCTTAGTATAAAGGGGCGGGCCAACGCCCGCCCCTTTTCACTGCCTTTCCCCTCTCCCACAAGGGGCGAGGGGAAACCGGGATGATGAGATAGAGACAATGCCCGATTACATTATCTTTTACGAATGGCTGATGTTTGCCGTGCGCTGGCTGCATGTGATCACGGCCGTTGCCTGGATCGGTTCGTCATTCTATTTCATCGCGCTGGACCTGGGCCTGCGCAAGACACCCAGCCTGCCGCCACTGGCGCATGGTGAAGAGTGGCAGGTGCATGGTGGTGGTTTCTATCATATCCAGAAATACCTGGTCGCCCCAGACTTCCTGCCTGAGCACCTGACCTGGTTCAAATGGGAAAGCTACTGGACCTGGATCTCCGGCTTTGCCCTGATGGCGCTGATCTACTACGTCGGCGCTGACATTTATCTGATCGACCGCAACGTGCTCGACGTGCCCAATTGGGCCGCGATCCTGATCTCGATGGGCTCCATCGTGCTCGGCTTTGTGGTCTACAACCGGCTCTGCAAATCGCCGCTGGGCAATTCGCAGAACGGGCTGATGCTGGTGCTTTTCGTCATCCTGACAGCAATGGCCTGGGGTTATACCCAACTCTTCACTGGCCGCGCCGCCATGCTGCACATGGGGGCATTCACCGCCTCCATCATGGCAGCCAACGTCGCCATGATCATTATCCCCAACCAGAAGATCGTCGTCGCCGATCTCAAAGCGGGCCGGGTGCCCGATGCCAAATATGGCAAGATCGCCAAGCAGCGGAGCCTACACAACAACTACCTGACGCTGCCGGTGATCTTCTTCATGCTGTCGAGCCACTATCCGCTGGCGTTCGCGACGCAGTGGAACTGGATCATTGCCAGCCTGATCTTCCTGGTCGGTGTTGTCATCCGACACTATTTCAACACGCGCCACGCGCGTAAGGGCAATCCGCACTGGACCTGGCTTGCCGCCGTAGTGCTGTTCATCATCATCGCCTGGCTGTCGAGCGGGCCAAAACTGCCGGGTTCGGCGGGAGAGGAGGTGGCGTCTCGTGCGGCCGAACCCTTTCTCAGTGCAGAGCATTTTGCCGCTGCCAGCCTGACGGTGCAGACGCGCTGCGCCATGTGCCACACCGCCGAGCCCGCCTGGGAAGGCATCTATGAGCCACCCAAGAATGTGATCCTCGACAATGATATTGCCATCGCCAACCATGCCAAGGACATCGCCATTCAGGCCGGCTACGCTCATGCCATGCCGCCAGGCAATGTCACCGAAATCACGCCGGAAGAACGGGCGTTGATCGTGGCATGGTTCCGCGAGGGCTCGGGGCAATGAGCCGCACAATTCTACGCGGGCGTGTGCTGAGCTTCCTGCATGAACCCCAGGGCATAGATGATGATGCCAGCTATCGCTATTGGGAAGATGGCGCGATCACCATTGAGGATGGGATCATCGCTGCGGTCGGGGATTATGTCGCCGAAGCGGATGCGGAGCTCATTGACCACCGGCCACACCTGATCCTGCCTGGCCTGATCGACATGCACCTGCACTATGTGCAGAGCCAGATCATCGGCTCTTATGCCGCTTCGCTACTGGAGTGGCTCAATACCTATACGTTTGTGGAAGAGCAGCGCTTTAGCCAGCAGGGCCATGCCGAAGTGCTGGCCGGGGCTTTCTTTGACGAATTGATCCGCAATGGAACCACCACGGCGGTGGCCTATTGCAGCAGTCATCCGCGCTCGGTGGATGCGTTTTTCGGCGAGGCCGAGAAGCGCAACATGCTGATGGTGGGCGGCAAGGTGATGATGGACCGTAACGCTCCTGAAGCCCTGCTGGACACGGCCCAATCGGGCTATGACGACACCAAGTCGCTGATTGCGCGCTGGCATGGACGGGGCAAGGGGCTTTATGCCATCTCGCCGCGCTTTGCCATCACGTCGACGCCCGATCAGTTGGCAGCCTCGCGAGCGCTGGTGGCCGAATACCCCGATTGCTATGTGCAGACCCATCTCAGCGAAAACGACGCCGAGATCAGCTATTCCATGGAGCTCTATCCGGGCTCGCCGGACTATACCGGCATCTATGAGGACTATGGACTGCTCGGCCCAAAGACCCTGCTGGGCCATTGCATTCACCTCAACCATCGCGAGACCGGCGTGCTGGCCGAAACCGGCGCAGTGGCGGTGTTCTGCCCCACCTCCAACCTCTTCCTGGGCTCGGGCCTGTTCGATCGCGACCGCCTCGCCAGGGCCGGGGTGCGCATGGGGCTTGCGACCGACATCGGTGGCGGCACCAGCTATTCGATGCTGGCGACCATGGACGAAGCCTACAAGGTCATGCAATTGCGTGGACAGCGTCTCAATCCCTTGGCCTCGTTCTACATGGCCACGCTGGGCAATGCGCAGTCTCTGTCGCTGGCGGGAACCATCGGCGCCGTTGCGCCGGGGCATGCGGCTGACCTTGTGGTGCTGGACGTTGCCGCCACGCCGGCGATGAAACTGCGCAGTGCCACAATCGGCAGCCTGGCCGAAGAGCTGTTCGTGCTTCAGACCATGGGCGATGACCGCTCCATTGTTGAGGTCTATGTGGCTGGCGCAAGGGCGAAGTCGACTTTAGGCGGGTTGGCAGCCCCCGCGGCATGACTTAAGTCTGCACCAGCTACAATTAGAGGATGCCACGATGAGCGACTATCAGACGAAGTCCGGACTTTCGGTTCATTCCCTGCTGGTCGACTTTATCGAGGGCGAGGTGCTGCCGGGCCTCAGCGTGACGGCTGAGCAGTTCTGGGCTGGCTTTGCCGGGCTGGTTGCCGTACATGCCCCAACCAATGCGCGCCTGCTCGCCCGACGCGATGCGCTGCAAGGCGAGATCGACGACTGGCATCGCAAGTATGGTCCGGTCTCGAACAATCCGCAGGGCTATGAATTCTTCCTCAAGGACATCGGTTATCTGGTGCCCGAGCCGGGTGATTTCA
>JAHJOS010000167.1 GCA_018820005.1 Alphaproteobacteria bacterium
CCGCATCGGCCTGTTCGAAAACTGCCTGCTTCTGGTCGCCCAGCACATGGTGCAGTTTGACATCGAGGGGCGTGAAGCCCCGCCGATGCCCGAGCGCGAATTCTCCTGGCCGGTCTATGATATTTTCGAAAGCCGCGAAGGCCGGCAAATCTTCATCGGCGCTGTGACCGAAAGCCAATGGGTGGTGCTTTGCGACATTCTGGGACTCGGAGACCTCAAGGCCGACCCGCGCCTGCAAAAGCGCATGGATCAGATCGAAGCGCGCGACTGGACCATACCGATTGTGGCCAAGGCGGTTGCCGGACGCGGGTTCGAAGAGCTGATTGCCGCCTTCGAGACTGCCGGCATTCCGTTTTCGCCGATCAACCGGCCTGCGGAAATGTATGATGATCCCCATGTCAATCGGCCTGGCGGCTTGCTGACATCCAGCCTTCCTGAGGGCAAAACCTATCGTGCGCCCGGTTTCCCGTTTGAAGTGGATGGCGCGGCGCCTGTTCCCTTCGGGCTCGACATTCCAGAGATTGGCGACGACACACAGTCGGTGCTGGCCACTCTCGGCCTTGATCAGGCAGGCATCGACGCGGCAAGCGGCAAGGCACGGGACAGGGCCGCATGAGCGATCTCGCGCAGATCTATCCAAATGACCGGATCACCCTGCGTGAAGTCGGGCTGCGCGACGGGCTGCAACTGGTCAAGACCTGGCCGGACACGGATGCCAAGCGTGACTGGCTCAAACGCGAATATGCTGCAGGCGTGCGTCACTTTGAAATCGGCTCATTTCTGCCGGCCAAGAATTTTCCGCAGTTTGGCGATGTCCAGGAGATGATCGCCGCCGTTGCCGCTCTGGACGGCGCGCATTCGGCGGCGCTGGCGCTGAATGAGCGTGGTCTGGGTGATGCGATGCACACAGCGGTTGACGAGATTGTCTGCGTCATCTCATCGACGGAGGACCATAGCCAGGCCAATATGCGCCGTTCCCGCGACGAGGCGATCGGGCTTGTGCGAAAAGCGGTGGCCCTGCGTGACGCCGAGGCGCCGGGCAAGATCATCAATGCCGGCATTGCCATGGCGTTCGGGTGTTCGATCTCTGGCCACGTCGATCCAGGTGAAGTGATCAGGCTGTCGGAAGCCTGCCTTGATGCCGGCGCCGATATCGTTGGACTGGCGGATACGGTCGGCTATGCCGGGCCGCGACAGGTGGGCGCCATGAGCAATGCCATGGCGAAGCTCTGCGGAAAGCGGCCATTTTCGATCCATCTGCATGACACCCGCGGCATGGGCATCGCCAATGCCGCTTCTGCCATTGACAATGGCGCGCGCGTTCTCGACGCTTCGCTTGGCGGTCTTGGCGGATGTCCGTTTGCACCGGGCGCCACCGGCAATGTGGTCTTTGAAGATTTGGTGTTTCTATGCGAGACGATGGGTTTTGCCACTGGCATAAACCTTTCGGGCTTGAAGGAAGCCCGGGCCATCGCTGAGCAATCCATGCCGGGGGAGGCCTTTTATGGCGCCCTTGCAAAAGCGGGTGCGCCCGCGAACATGAGATGGAGTGCATAACGCATTCCGTAACCAGACTGCATAACCCCTTGGGAGGAAAACATGGGAATGATCAAGAAACTGACACTTGCACTGACGCTGTCAGCCGCGTCGATTTCGGCGGCTTCCGCCGCCACTGAAATGCGCTGCAGCCATCAGCTGCCGCCGGCGCACCACATCGCGCAGGTGGTCGACAAATGGGCGGCGGAAGTGGAAGCGGCGTCCGAAGGCGAACTGGATGTGCAGATCTTCGGCGCGGACAGTCTGGTCGGCGCCCGCGAGAACATTGTCGCCACCGCCAAGGGCGACATCGAATGCGCCTTCTCACTGAACTTCCAGTGGGGCAAGACCCTGCCGATGATGAATGTCACCGTCGCGCCCTTCGCCTTTGGCGATCTCGAGATCTGGCGCAAATGGCCGGATTCGGAAGCCGCAGCCTACCTGTCGGACAAGCTGCTCGAAAAGGGCGTGCGCAATGTGGTGTGGATGTTCCAGACCAACTCCTCGGTGTTCACCACCAATGGCAGGTTCCTGGTCAAGCCCGAAGATTTCCAGGGCGTCAAGATGCGTGGCCTGACG
>JAHJOS010000168.1 GCA_018820005.1 Alphaproteobacteria bacterium
CAAGGGGCTACTATGTCCGGCAGGCCCTCGACCCACGCGGTCTTTTCCGCCTCTGGAAGTTCGTGGACCGTCAAACCTGCGGCTTGCATTTCGGTCATTGCACGTTCGGCCAATTCGGCAACATAGTCACCGTGCGCCACAGAGGTTGCCTGAGCCGCTTCGCGGAATGCCTGCTGCACGGGCTCTGGCAGACGGTTGAAGAAGTCCTCGTTCGCCGCGATCCCTCCGAAATACATTGAGCCGATGCCGACTCGGGTCAGTTCTGGCGCCACTTCGTAAACGCGCGTTGGCAAGATGCCGGATGCGAAGGACAAGGTGCCTTCGGTCACTCCAGTCTGGATGTTGGTGTAATAAGTGGTCAACGCGCCATCGACGGGTGTCGCCCCCGTTTCCTGCAGCCAGTTGGCCGAGGTGCCCGGCGCGTTCAATTTTCGGTTTTGCAGATCGGCCATCGAGTTGACCGGGAACGTCGCATAGATGTCATAGCTATCGGTTATAAGCGACGACAGGTGAACCATGCCGTTCTCGGACCAGCTATTGGCCAGTTCAGGCAGGTTCTGGCTCAGGTCATCGAAAATCTCGATGATCATCTTGTGATCGGATGTCGCGAAAGGCGTAAAGTAGGTAACGTTCTGAAGCGGCATGTTAGCCCCTTCCCAGACAGTGCCGACCATGCCCACATCGACGATCCCGTCCATTACCGCTTCGCGGGTGTCGGTGAACTTGTAGAGCGTTCCTGCATAGGCTTCGTTCCATTTGACTTCATAGTCTCCGGATTCTGCCAGAATGCGGTTCACTTCCGGCTGGAAAGTATTCTTCATGGCGTAGACCCAGATATTTGCCTCCGGGTGCGATGAGCCGATGTTGACGGTGATCTGTTCCTGGGCCGCAGCCCAACCTGAAGCACTGATACCGAGCGCGGTTATCGCACCGAATATTGCGTATTTCATATCATGTTCCTCCCTGAACATGGATGCTACTGAGCATCCTTTCGTAGTCTCAAGTCTCGATCACACCAAGGGCACGCAAGATACGCTCCGGAGTGAAAGGCATATGTGTCACCTGCGCCCCGAGCGGACGAAGAGCATCATTAAGAGCATTCATGACGGCAGCAGGTGCACCGGCCGTTCCGGCCTCGCCCGCGCCTTTTGCACCAAGCGTACTTTCCTTAGTAGGCGTCTCCACATGGCCAACAACCATGTCCGGCATTTCCCCGGCCATCGGCACAAGGTAATCCGCCATCGAGCCGTTCAGAAGCTGGCCATCCTCGTCATAGTGAATCTCTTCGAACAGTGCGCCGCCAAGGCCTTGAACGATGCCGCCGCGGATCTGTTCATCGACGAGCTGTGGATTGATGATGCGCCCGCAATCCTCGACTCACCAATGCTTGAGCAAGGTGACGATCCCGGTCTCGATATCAACCTCAAGATAACTGGCTTGCACACCGTTGGTGAAGGCAAACGGGTACTCCGAGGTAATGTAATGCCGGGTCTGCACCAATTCCCGGGGTAGACCTTCAGGAAGGGTGTCGCCACGGAAATAGACTATGCGCCCAAGTTCCTCGAGCGGCATGCGCTTGGACCCGGTCTCGGTATCGACGATCTGCCCATCGCGAATATCAAGCATCGCCTGATCCGTCTGCAACATCGCCGCGGCCACTTCGAGGATCGAGTCCCGCAAAGCCCGCGCAGACCTCAGCGCTGCCTCGCCACCGATGCCCGCGCCCCGCGACGCCCAGGTGCCGCCGCCGTAAGGTGTGACCTGCGTATCTCCCGTGACCACGCGCACATTAGCGGGCAGAACGCCCACTCCTTCGGCGACGATCTGAGACAGCATTGCTTCGGTTCCCTGCCCTTGTTCGGTCACTCCAGAGAGTGCAACAATCGATCCATCAGGATCCATCCGCACGGTACAACCGTCTTGCGCCGAAATGCGCGCGCCACCAATGCCATACATAAACGGCGACGGGTTGGTCAGTTCTATGAAACTGGCGATCCCAATGCCGCGATGCACCCCGCATGCACGAGCCTTGGCCTGATCGGCTCGTAGCGCATCGTAATCCATAAGGCTTAAAAGCTTATCCATGCTGGCGTGATGAGACAGGCCTTCAAATCGCATCTTGGCAGGAGACGTCACAGGGTACACGTCATCGGCGTACATGTTGCGCCGTCGTATCTCGACCGGGTCCATGCCCAGTTCTGCCGCGGCCATGTCGACAAGTCCTTCGGTAACAGCAACCGCAATTGGATGCCCGACGGCCCGATACTGGCAAGTCGGCGTCTTGTTTTGGAACACCACCGTCGTCTGCGCGCGGTAATTTGCGAATTCATAAGGACCGCCGCACAGGTTCACGACCTGATTGCCCTCAATGGCCGACGTTCGTGGGTAGACCGAGTAGGCTCCAATTGCTGTCCAGTCATCTATATCAATGGCCAGTATCTTGCCTTCGGGGTCTACTGCGATCTTTGCTTCTATCTCGTGGTCGCGTGCGTGAATGTCGGTGGTGAAGCTTTCCAATCGGTCCGCGATGAACTTCACGGGACGTGCCATGATCTTGGCAATCGCCGCCGTCGCCACCTCGTCCGGGTAGACATGCACCTTGATCCCGAAGGATCCGCCCACATCGCCACAAATCACACGTACACGAGATTCCGGCACATCCAGATGCTTGGCCAGAACCGTTTGCATCATATGTGGGGCCTGTGTTGCGTGATAGGCTGTCATCTGGCCTTCGGCCGGGTTCCAGTCCACCAGAATGGAACGCGGCTCCAGTGTTACGCCGGTGTGTCGCGCGGTCTTGAACCGGGCTGAGACAACTTTGTGGGCCGTAGCAAATGCCGTTTCGACATCACCCTCTTCGTGCAATCGCCGAAACGCCAGGTTGTTGCCCATTTCGGGGTGAAGAACAGGTGTTTCGTCGTCCAGCGCGGTCATCATATCAGCGACCACCGGCAGCGGATCGTAATTGACCTCGACGAGCGCAGCACCCTCCTCGGCCGCTAGGCACGATGTGGCGACGACGGCAACAACCGGCTCGCCCACCCAGCAGGCACGATCTATTGCCATCGGATGCTCTGGCGGAGATTTCAGCCCCTTCAGATGAGCCAACACGGCTACCCAGGGCGTACACACCTTGGCCAGATCGGCTCCCGTAAAGATCCGTAGAACACCTTTGACCGATTTGGCCTCTTCAGTGTCGATATTTGTGATCGTGGCATGTGCAAATGGCGACCGAACAAAGGCCACATGCACCATTCGCGGCAGGGTTATGTCATCGACATATTTCCCCCGGCCTTCGACCAACCGCCCGGCATTCGGACGTGGGACGGTCTTTCCGATGTAGGAATTGGGGCGGTCGGGATTGCCGAACTGTAATGTCATGCCTGTGCCTTTTCCGCCCTTTGCTGCGGCACGGCTTCAACGGCGTCAACAATCGCCTCATAACCAGTGCAGCGGCAGTAATTTCCCGACAAATGCTCTCGGATTGCGACACGTTCAGGCACTCCGCCCTGTGCTAAAAGCTCTTCTGCCGCAACCAGCATGCCCGGCGTACAGAAACCGCATTGCAGAGCGTTTCTCGCGAGAAATGCATCTTGCAAATCGCGTATGGCATCGCTGTCCGACAGACCTTCGATCGTCCAGACCTCGGTCCCGTC
>JAHJOS010000169.1 GCA_018820005.1 Alphaproteobacteria bacterium
CATGGCCTCCGCACCGGAATATCCCCAAAGGCTATAGGTCCCCAAGCCTACCTTTGGCAGGGTAGTCCCATCGTTGAGAGTATAGTGTTCCAATATTCCGGTTCCTTATCGTTCGATATCGGATGCTAACTCGATATCAGCATGGTCTAGCCAGTCGCTCGACACGCGGCTAATGAACAAGTGCACCGAAAGAGCACAAAACCAAGCCAGTTCGCCACGAAGGTCCAGAATTTATGACCGCCCCGACCGATATTGCAACGATGGATGCCGACCTGCTTGAGCAGGTCACCGAGCTTGTCTCAGCGTACGTCTCGCACAATTCAGTTTCGCCCTCGGATTTGCCTGCCCTGATTGCAAGTACCCATAGCGCCTTGCGCTCCCTGTCTAGCAGTCCGGTTGTTGAAATCGTGGAAGAGCTGAAGCCGGCCGTGTCGATAAGGAAATCAGTCACGCCGGATTTCATCATCTGCCTGGATGATGGCAAGAAGTTCAAATCGATGAAACGGCATCTCGCCGGTCTCGGGATGTCACCGGACGAGTACCGAGCAAAGTGGGGTCTGCCATCTGACTACCCTATGGTTGCGCCAAATTACTCCGACGCGCGCTCAACGATGGCAAAAACTGCGGGGCTCGGTCGCAAGCCTAGTCCTCTGGCTTCGGTGCCCACTACGAGGCCCAGGAAGTCCGCGCCAAATTGATCCTGGTGCCCTATTGGGCAATTTCCCGGGAAATGGCGAGCATGATGCTGGGAATGAAGCGCCGGAATGGGGTGGGTAAGAGACTGTCCGGTTTTGGAAGCGCCTATCGGAAACGCAGACAGCGTTCTGCCGGCGAATTCTGGAGCTGGAACCGAGTGATGGGCTCTGGAACTTCCCCGACGTCGGGTGGCGTTCGATCCCTTAGATACGGCGAGAGGCAGCCCAACGGTGACGGCGACGGCCCATCCGCCGTCGCCCCCTGTCGCGTTGCTGAAAGATGCTTCCATGAACTATTTCTGCAAGAAGTCGCTCGCATATTGCGTCACGATAGCGGACATCATGATGTTGTAGTGCGTCGTACCGGGAACGATGGCCAACTGGTTGGTTGGTCGGAGCGATCCGTCCATTCCAGCATCCCTTTGCCCGCCGCCAAGCAATTTGTAGAAATCCGCAACATGTTCGGGACGTATCGAGTCGGCATCGGCGAATATCAGCAGGGTGGGCGACTTGATGGCCTTTACCCCCGTGGACCAGTCATAGTCCTGCATATTGAGTTCGCCGGTCTTGCGCATGACGACCGGCCAATCGACATTGGGATACATCTGCGCCAGCGGTGATTGAGCGATGCTACCGCCAATTGCATCGGCCATTGCGGGCATCTGTTCGAACGCCGCCTTGATTTCCGGATATTCGCCGTTGCGATCGTACGCAACGGAGATGGCGACGAGCTTGTCGAGCATGTCTGGGTGCCGAATGGCAAACTGAATGGCAATGCCGGCGCCGAAAGAATAGCCCATCACACTCGCCTTGGCGATATCGAGGTCCTTGAGGACAGCCGCCACATCATCGGCATCCTGCTCAAATGACCAGGGCGCATCGGTATCCTTGCTGAGACCGTGACCACGAGCATGAATGGCAATCACTTTGAAGCTCTTGGCCATTGCAGCAAGCGGCGCACCGAACATTTCGGAAGGGTTGACGCCGCCATGCAGCATGACCAAGGGCGCGCCCTGACCGTGGACTTCATAGTAGAGCTCGGTTCCAGCCACTGCTGCGTAGCCACTTTCTATAGGTTTGAGCATTGTGTTTTCTCCTTGAGATTGCGCGAAGGCCGTCACGGGCGCCGCCAGCATGGCGACGACCAAAAGCACTCCAACTATTGGCTTCATCACTATCTTCTCCCTTCGTGCCCGGTGTCCGGGACAAGCTCCCCCTGCCTGCTCCGCGCGCATCAGGTGCCGATCAGTCCGCCTGCGCGGCGACTTGGTTGAATCAGTTTCCCTGCAATTGCTGCTCGAGCAATCGCTCCAGCTTGGAATGGGACTGAGATGTCCCGTCTGCAAAACCGTGCTTCATGGCGTTGAACGCCTCTAGCTCGGTGTCGAACTCAGATCGCATCACCAGCTCGGTCCCACCCTGGTACTCGATGAACTCGATGACAGTGCTATAGGCGGGAGGCGGATTTCCGCTCCAGAAGTCGCTGTCGGGTGGATCACTGCGATAGGCAATCCGTTCCGGTTTCACGATGTCGGTAAACACATAGACGCTCGGGATATCGACTCCGTCAGGCGACCGGATGACGGTGCGCCATTCTCCCCCGATACGGAAATCCAGCCGCACGTCCGGGCAGGTGAACCCCACCGGGCCCCACCATTGAGCGAGCAGATATGGCTCTTCGAAGGTCCTCCACACCAATAGACGCGGCGCCCTGAACCTGCGGGTGAATGTGAGCGTTCGGCCCGCCGGCACGACTTTAGTTGTCTGAGTCAGCAAGGTCCCGCTCCCTAGCTTGTCGTGCCGCTTGGATCGGCGTTTTGCAGCCGGTCCAGCAGGCCGTCCAGGCGATCCAGGCTGGCTTCCCAATGCGTGCGATAGACTTCGAGCCAGGTGATGATCTCTTTGAGTGGTGCCGTCTCCAGCCGGCATGGCCGCAATTGGGCGATCCGCCCCCGACTGATCAGACCGGCGCTTTCGAGCACTTTCAGGTGCTTGCAAACCGCCGGAATACTCATGTCGAACGGCGCCGCCAAATCTTTAACGGAGGCCTCGCCTTCCATAAGCCGCGACAAAATTGCGCGGCGGGTGGGATCGGCGATCGCCGATAATGTCAGGCTAAGGGGGTCTTGCGCCATGGCCTATATAACCGATCAGTTAGATAACCTGATGGTTAGATACCGGGCGATTGCGAAAGCGTCAAGTTCAATCCGAAGTTGTCCAGCGGACGGCAAAGCCCTGTCACCGGCACGCACACGACCGGCTGCTTTTGGGGCTTTCGGATCTTGTCGAGAATGACTGCAATGGGGTCGAGAGCGGCCAACGAGCGGGGCAGGGGGCTACAGCCCTGCGGCCTTTGTAAGGTTCACGCGGAACCGATCCCGCCGGCGTTGATAGCGCCGCGTCATCTCGGCCGAAACGTGTCCGAGCTGTTTCTGAACATAGCGCTCGTCGACTTCGGCCGATGAGGCGAGGCCGGCTCGCAGAGAATGGCCCGCGAACAAGGCGCCCCGCGCATCTTCCGAAAGATCGCCTCGGACGCCCGCCGCTAGGGCGGCCGTCTTGACTAGGCGGGCAACTTGCTTGTCGTTCAGCCGATCAGTGCCGACGGTCTTGCCCTGCCCAATGACCCGGCGAAACAGCGGGCCATGCGCGATCCGCGCCAACTTGAGCCAGGTTTCCACTGCCACAACGGGGCAGGTGGCATCAGAGGATCCGCGGCCGATTTCCACTTCGCGCCAGCCGGTCTTGCCCCGAATATTGAGGACCATCCCTTTGTCGAGGACTTCGACCCAGCCGCGACCATCTTCACTCTGCCCCTCGCCGACATCGAGGTCGACAATTTCGGAGCGCCGAAGACCGCCAGCGAAGCCTATCAGCAGCATCGCACGGTCGCGAATGCCACGCAGGCTACCGCGTTCCAGTGTTTGCAGCATGGCGATGAGGTCCTCTGGGAGGACAGCTTCCTTCTGCCGAGGCGGCTTTGCGTGAATGTTGCGGATACCGGCCATCACCGTTGCAATATGGCGGTCCTTGCGGTCGAGAGCCTGACCGCGCTGCGCATAGTTCCATGAAAGGGCCGAAAGGCGCCGTTCGATCGTGCTGACCGCATTGGCCGATCCCGTCGCTTCACCGGACGCGCAGGCAGTGATGTAAAGGCCAACAGTTTGCGGATCTGGCGGCAGCACCTCGAGCCGCTGACGGCGGCACCAGCCAGCAAAGTGCTTCCAGTCCGAGGCATAGGCCAATCTGGTATTGGCCGAGCTGGCCGCCTCGACATAATTCCGCGCGCGATCGGCCAGGCCGCGCAAATGAGCGAGTTCGCCGGCCGGAACCGACACGGCGGAATTGCCGACGGGTGCGGACGCTGCAGCAGAGGGCAGGGGGGCATTGTCTGCGTCGTTTTCAGCGGTTTCGTCGAGGTTTTGGGGCATTCTCTCTATAATGAGCAAAACGTCCGATAATGCAAGATTATCGGTCATTATTTAGTACCGACAGGTAGGGCGCTTATTTGACGCAGGTGTAGCAGAAAGCGCCGCCGTGAGTTAGCTTATTCGCATGAAATCGCGTCCTGATTTGCTGCTTGTCGATCCTCCTCTGGTGCCAAAAGTGCCGGTCTGGGCGCGGCCGCGTGATTTGGTTTTGCACGACGTTGACGCCGCCTATGTGGCCGGTGCAGCATTGAATTCGTTAGATAATCTAGTGCGCCAAGACCTGCCTTGGGCGGGCGCATGGCGCCAGCGTCTGGCCCTGCAGAGCGCTGCCGCGGCAGTGAATTTGACCGGCCGACGTGAGGACGAATCCGCGCTGCG
>JAHJOS010000170.1 GCA_018820005.1 Alphaproteobacteria bacterium
GATGGCCTCACCATTGAGTATGAAGCGTATCGCGCCTGAAACCGCAGTCATGGCTCAACTCCCCCGATAGGTAGAATAGGCAAACGGGCTCACCAGCAGCGGCACATGGTAGTGCTTGTCCTCGGAAATCGTGAAGCGGATCGGCACCACATCGAGGAATGGCGTTTCGATCTCAACGCCCAGCCGCTCAAAATACTGCCCCACGTGGAAGTGGATTTCGAACACGCCGTGCTGGAACTGCTGCTCATCGAGCAACGGCTGGTCAACCCGACCATCGGCGTTGGTGTAGCTGTCGGTGACATGATGGGTGTGATCGCCATGCACAAACAGCAGTTCGATGCGCATCCCGCGCGCCGGCTTGCCATGCATGGTATCCAGCACATGCGTCGTCAGACGCCCCACTCCGGCCATTGTCCTGCTCCTGCTGTCGTCCCCGCAGCAACCTTAATACGGGGCTGATTGTTCTTGATATACTCAAATTGGGAGCACTATGCTGCCAAATCGGCAACAGCGAGACCCTGATGGACCAGCGCCCCCAAACCGATCGTCCGCGCGAGCATGCCCTCTCGTCCGGCCTGTTGTCACGCGTGTTTCACCAGCCATCCCTGATCTATTTCAACGCCGTGGCGACGCATCTCTCCATCCGTGAGGCGGCGCGGCGCCTCAACATCGCGTCATCTGCCGTCACCCGGCAGGTCGCCCAACTCGAAGACGCGCTCGGCATTGCCCTGTTCCTGCGGGAAAAGCGTCGCCTGCGTCTTTCGCCCGCAGGCGAAATCCTGTTTCGCCACGCCCGCCGCCTGACCGCGCCAATGGAAGCCGCCGTGTCCGAGATCGAGATGCTGCGCGGCCTGCGATCGGGCTCGGTGCGCATCGCCGCCGCCGAAAGCGTCGGAATCTCCTTTTTGCCGCGCCTGATTACCGATTTTGGCCGGCACTATCCCCGGCTCAATATCGATGTCTCGGTCGTTCCTTCAACTGAAGTGATCGAGCGCCTTGTCGATGAACGCGTCGATATCGGCTTTGGTTTCATCGCCAAGCCACCGCGCCAGATCGACATAGCTTTCCGGCGTGACCTGCCCATCGGCGCAGTTATGACACCGGATCATCCGCTGGCGGGCCGGCGCAATCTGACCATGCAGCAGTGCCTCGAACAGCCGCTGGCCGTCGCCAAGCCCGAAATCTCCATTCGTGAGGTGATCGAACCCTTCCTGCGGCGCTCGGCCACCATTCTGCCGCCGCTAGTGGAGGTTGATTCCATCCGCATGCTGGTCGAACTGGCGCTGGGCGGCCACTATGCCTCGATCATGACGCCCATCGGCGCCCAGGGCGAGGTCGAGGCGGGCCGGCTGGTGTTCCGCCCCTTGCAGGACAGCGGACTGCCAACCAATCGCTTCGGCATCATGGTACGGGCCGGGGCCGCGCTCCATCTGGCGCCAGCAATCTTCTTTGACCACGCCAAGACCTATTTCGACACGCTAATTCTGCCCGGTGCAATATGAGCGTGACCGATTGTCAGCAGCGCAGTCGCGCGCCATGCTGCGCCCAACAACATCCATTTCCAGGCGGTGAACATGGCCAAGTCCCCTGCGTCCACTCCAGCCCCCGCAACCAACGCGCCGGCGCTGATCGACACAAAGATCGCCAGCTATGACGATTGGCGCGGTCCGATGCTGGCGAGGGTCCGCGCGCTGATCCTGGCAGCCCAACCGGACACTGTTGAAGAATGGAAATGGGATGGCCCCGTCTGGTCCAATGGCGGCATTATCTGTACCGGGGAAGTCTACAAGAAGGCGGTCAAGACTACCTTTGCCAAGGGCGCTTCCGTCGATGATCCCCAGCATTTGTTCAATTCGAGCCTTGAGGGAAAGACGCGCCGCGCCATCGATTTCTTCGAAGGCACAGACATCGACGAGGCGGCCTTCAAGGCGCTCGTCCGGGCCGCCATCGCCCTAAATCACGAGTGAGGTCGCCGGGCCGCCCCAGAACTGCACCGCCCACCGTTCGGCGCACTTGCATCTCACCCCACTGGCGCGGCGCCCACGCATGGGATTACCATTGGGTCACTGTTCCTGACCCAAATGAGACTCAGCAATGAACCGCTATCCCCGCGACATGCACGGCCACGGCCAAACCCCGCCAAACGCCAATTGGCCCGGCGGGGCCCATGTGGCGGTTCAGTTCGTGCTCAACTACGAAGAAGGTGGCGAGAACAACATCCTGCATGGCGATGGCGCCTCTGAAGCCTTCCTCGCCGATGTGATTGGCGCCGCCCCCTGGCCGGACCAGCGCCACGCCAATGTGGAATCCATGTATGAATACGGCGCCCGCGCCGGCTTCTGGCGGCTGCATCGGCTGTTTACCGAGTCCAATCTGCCCGTCACCATCTATGGCGTTGCTACCGCCCTGATGCGCGCGCCGACCCAACTGGCCGCCATGCAGGACGCTGGCTGGGAGATTGCCAGCCACGGCTATAAATGGATCCAGCACAAGGACATGGCGCCCGATGTGGAGCGCGAGCAGATTGCCGAGGCGATCCGGCTCCACACCATCGCAACTGGCGAACGCCCGCGCGGCTGGTACACCGGCCGCTCCTCGCTGAATACGGTCGATCTGGTCTCCGAAGCCGGCGGTTTTGCCTATATCTCGGACACTTACGATGACGACCTGCCCTATTGGCGGGTGCATCAGGGCAAACCGCAGCTGATCATTCCCTATACGCTGAGCGCCAATGACATGCGCTTTGTCACCGCACCCGGCTTCGACAATGGCGAGGAATACTTCCAGTTCCTCAA
>JAHJOS010000171.1 GCA_018820005.1 Alphaproteobacteria bacterium
AAGCCGATCCATGCAGCGGGAACTGACGCATTCGGCCAATCATGACGAACTGACCGGCCTGCCCAATCGCGCAGCGTTTGAGCGTGCGCTCAACGGCGCCATAGCCACTGCTGTCGCCAACAAGGGCAATCACTGCCTGCTCTATATCGATCTGGACAGGTTCAAGCCTGTCAACGATTCGGCAGGCCATGCTGCGGGCGACGCCTTGCTGCGCCAGATTGGTCAGACCATCCGCGGCAGCTGCCGCCGGCATGACCTCGCCGCAAGAATTGGCGGGGATGAATTTGCGGTTCTGCTGCTGGATTGTCCGCCCGCCAGCGGCAAAGCCATTGCCGACAAGATCGTACGGGCCATTGGCGCTCTGGCGTTCGACTGGGCCGGACGCACCTATAGGGTCGGTGCCAGTGTCGGCGTTACGATCGTCTCGCGCGAAGCTGCATCGCCTCTGGGCTTCATGGGTGAAGCCGATGCAGCCTGTTATGCCGCAAAGGCGCGCGGGCGTGGGACTGCCGTGGCATTCCAGACCCTTTAGTCGAGCGGCTTGAGATCGGCCAGCATGGTGGGGATCAGCTCACTGACCGTGGGATGGATATGCACCGTGTGCATCATGGTCGTGTAGGGGGTTTTGGCAGCCATCAGCTGCAACAGGCTTTGAACCACCTCATCGCCACCAATGCCCAGCACAGCCGCACCGAGTACCTGATGGGTCTGGGCATCGACCAGCACCTTCATCATGCCCTGGGTTTCACCCCGCTCGCGCGCACGACTGACATTGCTCATCAGGCGGGTCGCCATCAGCGCCTTGCGGCCTGAATTGCGGACTTCGGCCTCAGTCATGCCGATGCGGCCCAAGGGCGGATCGATAAAAAGTCCATAGACTGGAATGCGACCAGCAACGGACCGCGTGCCGCCGTCGATGACGTTATCGGCGACGATTTCAAAGTCGTTGTATGATGTGTGGGTAAAGGCGCCGCGCCCGTTGATATCGCCCATTGCCCAGATGCCGGGGACATTGGTGCGCAGATGGTCATCAGTAACGATATAGCCGCGAGGGTCGGTCGCAACACCTGCCGCAGGAAGGTCGAGCGCGGCCGTATTTGGCTTGCGGCCCAGCGCGATCAGCAGATGACTGCCTTCCACAGAAACACGGCGCGTCCCCGATTTGAGCGACACCAGCACACCGTTGCCCGCCCGCGCCACGGCTTCAACCGTGGTATCGAACAGGAAGGAGGTGCCTTCGGCCTCCAGTATCTGCCGGATATGGGTGGAGATATCTGCATCTTCGCGTTGCGCTGGCCGCGGCCCCCGCTCGATTACGGTGACCTTCGACCCGAAGCGCGAATACATATGCGCAAATTCGAGCCCGATGTAGCTTGCCCCGGCGATAATCAGGTGCCCCGGCAGGGTGTCGAGCTCCATGATTGAGCTATTGGTGAGGTAAGGGACATCGTTAAGACCGGGCCAGTCCGGGATGCTGGCACGGGCACCCGCATTGATGAAGATCTGTTCGGACTGCAGCAACCGACTGCCAACCTGCACCTGGGTTGGAGAAACGAAGCGCCCCTCACCCTTGATGTATTCGAGACTCTTATAACCATTCAGCCAGTTGGTCAGGCCAGTGACCGAGGCCTGTACTATGGCATCCTTGCGGGCCTTGACCGCTGGCATATCGACGCTCACAGGTCCTTGCACTCTGACGCCAAAATCGGCTGCGCGACGCGCGGCCCAGGCCGCACGGGCGCTGGCGACCAGCGTCTTGGTGGGGGTGCAACCATCGTTGACGCAAGTACCGCCCAGATGCTCGCGCTCGACGAGCGCCACAGTGCGCCCGGCCTCGGCCAGACGAGCCGCCAGGAACGGGCCCGATTGGCCAGCACCGATCACGATGGCGTCGAATTGGTCCGACATGACCGTTGGCTCCTTGAACAACTCCACCAAGCCTAAGGCTGCCGAAATGAGTTCGCCAGTGGCAAACTACTCGATTGGCGCGATGGGCGTATTGCGTGGCATGCGGTTCCAGGCATCGAGCGCTGCGATCTTGTAGGCTTCGGCCAGCGTCGGATAGTTGAAGGCGTTCTCCACAAAATAGTCGAGCGTGCCGCCCAGATTGAGCACCGCCTGGCCAATATGGATCAGCTCGGTCGCTCCCTCGCCGACAATGTGCACGCCCAGCAGTTTGCGGGTCTCGAGCGAAAAGATCATTTTCATCATGCCCGACTGAAGGCCCATGATGTGACCGCGCGAGGTTTCGCGGAAGCGCGCCACACCGCTCTCATAGGCGATGCCCTGCGAACGCACCTGTTGCTCGGTCAGCCCGACAGTTGAAATCTCGGGCACAGCATAGATGCCATAGGGAAAAAACGCCGGGGCTGGCGGCATAGCTGCCCCGCAGGCATGCAGCGCAGCGATGCGCCCCTGCTCCATGGAGGTGGAAGCAAGGGACGGAAAACCGATGACGTCGCCCGCCGCATAGATGTTGCGGGTGGCCGTCTGAAAGGTGATGGGATCGACCTTGAGACGGCCGCGGTCGGCGGTTTCGATGCCGCAATTTTCCAGACCGAGATCGGCTGTGGCGCCGGAGCGTCCAGCCGCATAGAGCAGCATATCGGAGCGGATACGGCGGCCATCGGCGAGAATGGCGACTGGCCAGCCCTGCTCATCGAGTTCGACGGTCTCGACCTTGGCGCCAAATCGGATGGTCATGCCGCGCTTGCGCAGATCGTGCGTGAATTCCTCGATTATCTCGCGGTCGATGAAATCGAGAATGGTGTCGCGTGGCTCGATAATGGTGACGGGAACATCAAGAGCGGAAAAAATCGTGGCGTATTCAATGCCGATAACCCCGGCGCCCACGACGGTCAGGCTGCGCGGTACGCGTGGTTCGGAAACCAGGCTGTCGCTATCGACCACGGAGTGATCGTTGAAAGGAATATTGGCCGGACGGTAAGGCGCTGTGCCAACTGCGATCACTGCGTGTTCGAAACCAAAGGTATGCACCTCGCCGGCCGGATCGGTGACGCTGATGTGGTTGGCATCGATGAAGCGTGCCTTGCCGGCAAAGGTGCGAACGCCATTGCGGGCGAACTGGTGTTCAAGCACTTCGATTTCATAGTCCAGCGTCATGCGCAGCCGAGCGCCAAGGTCCTTGCCCTCGATGTCCTTCTTGACGCGGTATGACAATCCGTAAAAGCCGCGTTCGCGCCAGCCCGAGAGGTTGAGTACAGTTTCGCGCAGGGTCTTGGAGGGGATGGTGCCGGTATGTACCGACACACCACCCAGCCGCAGCCGGTTCTCTACCACCAGCACCGACTTACCCAGCTTGGCAGCCTGGATAGCGGCGCGACGGCCCGCAGGACCGCTGCCAATGACGACGATGTTGTATGTGTTCAAGACCAGCCCCCGATTCGACGTCAGCGACGCCTACCCGGTGACTGTGACACTGCCATTGCGCCTAGTGCAATGCGTGGGGTCACAAGGCTGGATTGCAGCCTAATCCCCACGCAAGACCTCATCGACTACCGGCAGGTTGTAGAACTGCCGCACGACGTCCCAGCCCTCCTCGGCTGTGTCAACGATTGTAAAGAGATCCGGGTCGGTTGGGGCAATGGTACCTGCCTCGGCCAACGCTTCGAAATTGATGACCTTGCCCCAAAACTCTGCGCCGAACAGCAGAAGCGGCACCCGGTCCATGCGGCCGGTCTGGATCAGGGTCAGGGTTTCAAAGAACTCATCGAGCGTGCCGAAGCCACCGGGGAAAACCGCGACGGCCTTGGCCCGCATCAGGAAGTGGATCTTGCGGGTAGCGAAATAGTGGAAGTTGAAGCTGAGTTCGGGCGTGACATAGGGATTGGGCGCCTGCTCGTGCGGCAGCACAATATTGAGCCCGATCGAAGGCGCGCCAACATCGGCTGCACCCCGGTTGCCTGCCTCCATGACACCGGGCCCACCGCCGGTGACGACCACGTAGTCCTTGCAATCGAGCGATTTGGAAGTGGCCGACGCCAGTTGGGCAAAATGGCGGGCTTCATCGTAATAGCGGGATGCAGCCAGAAGGTTGGCGCGCTGCACATCATTGCGGGCGGCCCAGGCGTCCTTGCCCGGCTCGGGGATGCGTGCGCCGCCAAACAAGACGACAGTGGAATTGATCCCGCGTTCGCGCAGACGAAACTCGGTCTTGAGATACTCGAGCTGGAAGCGGATGCCGCGGGTATCTTCCGAAGTGAGAAATTCATCGTCGGCAAAGGCAAGGCGGAATGCTGCCGACTCGGTCTGCGGTGTCTGTGGCGCGCGCTTGCTTGCGGCGACGTCTTCGCCGGATGTGCGCAGCGGGGTGGGGCGGCGTTTGGCCATTGTTGGGCTCCAGGTGAGTCGCCCCCTTTCTAGAGCATTGCGGCGTGGCGAGGAAACACGGTGCCGCGATCAATCCCCGCGCGGGTCTTGCCATCGGGCCAATTAATTCGCATATAGCGCATCGGGAGGTTGGCGCGGACGTGTTCCTCGCCAACCGGGTCAGGTCCGGAAGGAAGCAGCCCCAACGAGACCTTCACGGGTCGATGCCAGCCTCCTACTTCAGCCTTTTGCCGCAATAGGCTTTGCACAGCCGGGGCAGAGGCTTTCCCACCCGATGTGGTAAGAAAGCAAAATGGCTGGCTCCGATTCTGCTTCATCTCCCTATCTCGTCCTGGCGCGTAAGTATCGTCCGCGCGACTTCACCACGCTCGTTGGTCAGGACGCCATGGTTCAAACGCTGGGCAATGCCTTTGCACAGAACCGTATCCATCACGCCTTCATCCTGACCGGTGTGCGCGGCGTGGGCAAAACCACCACGGCCCGCATCCTGGCGCGCGCCTTCAACTATGAGGATGCCAGCGGCCCCCATCCCACACTCGATCTCAGAGTCGAGGGTGAGCATTGCCGCGCCATCATCGAAGGCCGCCATGTCGACGTGATCGAAATGGACGCGGCCTCCAATACCGGTATTGGCGACATTCGCGAGATCATCGACTCGGTGAAATACGCGCCGTCGTCTGCGCCCTACAAAGTCTATGTTATCGACGAAGTGCACATGCTCTCCACGGCAGCCTTCAATGGGCTGCTCAAGACGCTGGAAGAGCCACCGCCGTATGTGAAGTTCATCTTTGCGACCACCGAGATCCGCAAGGTCCCGGTGACGATCCTGAGCCGCTGCATGCGGTTCGATCTGCGCCGGATTACGCCCGAGATCATGTCGGCTTATCTCGAATCGATCCTCAACCAGGAAGGCATCGGCTTTGAGCCGGAAGCGCTGGCGATGATCGTGCGGGCCGGCGAAGGCTCGGCGCGTGACAATCTGAGCCTGCTCGATCAGGCCATTGCTCATGGCAATGGCACGGTCACCGCAGCCACGGTCAAGGCCATGCTGGGGCTTGGCGATCGCGCCCGCATCATCGATCTGTTCGAAGAACTGATGGGGGGGCGCATTGGCGCTGCCATCGAGATCATGCGCAGCCTTTATGACATGGGCGCCGATCCACAGACGCTGATAGCCGACCTGGCCGACTTCACCCACCTGGTGACCCGCATCAAAGTGGTGCCGGCGGCGGCCGAAGATGTATCACTGACCCCAGACGAACGGCGACGCGGCGCCGATCTGGCAGTCCGACTGCCGATGCGCGCGCTGACGCGCGCCTGGCAAATCCTGTTCAAGGGCCATGACGAGGTCGCGCGCGCCAACAACGGACTGCAGGCCGCCGAAATGGCGCTGATCCGGCTGGCCTATGCCGCCGATCTGCCGAGCCCCGACGATCTCATCGCGCGGCTGGCCAACCAGCCGGCGCCGGCCCCCGCCGCGCCGTCGATGGCCCTGCCGCCGCGCAGCGACCGTCCTTCGGGGCCCTCGGGTGGCGGCACCTCCAGCGCCTCGGCCATGCGGATCGAACAGCCCGAGCCGGTCGATGCGGTGGCGGCAGCGCCCGAGGCGCCGCAGGCCATAGCCGTGCCCAAGCCGGCGCTTGCGACCGTCACCAGCTACAAGGATCTGATTGCCCTGGCCGGCGCCAAGCGGGATGTGCTGGTCAAGTTGGCCCTTGAAGGGGCCATGCGTCCCATTTCGTTCGAACAAGGTCGCATCGAAGTGGCCCTGATGGACGGCACCGATCCGGGCATCATCGCGACGCTATCGGCGCGTCTCCAGGCATGGACCGGCGAGCGCTGGCTGGTAATGGTTTCAACCAAACCACCGGAAGGGCTGACGCTGCGTCAGGAAAACGACCAGCGCAAGCGGGCAGACCACGAAGCGGCCCATGCCGATCCGCTGGTGAAGGCCATATTGGAGACATTCCCGGGTGCCAAGGTCGTCAATGTCACGGTGCGTGACGACGCCACAGCCGTGGTTGACGACGTTCCGCCACCCCCATTCGAAGAGGAAGACGAATGAAAGACATCATGGGCATGATGAAGGCTGCCAGCGAAATGAAGGGCAAGATGGAGGCCATGCAGGCCGAGCTTGCCGAGTTGGTAGTGGAAGGTCGCTCTGGCGGCGGCATGGTTATCGTCTCCCTTAGCGGCAAGGGCGAGATGAAGAGCGTCAAGATCGACCCGTCGCTGTTCAGGGAAGACGACGTAGACGTGCTTGAGGACCTCATCATCGCTGCCCACAACGATGCAAAGGCCAAGAGTGAAGCCGAGATGCAGCGCAAGATGGCCGATGTGACGGCAGGGCTGCCGATCCCGCCCGGCATGAAGTTCCCGTTCTAGGCGAACTCAGGAATTGGCCAACGGCGGACCCGAGATCGAACAGCTGATCCAGCTGATGGCGCGCCTGCCGGGCTTGGGGCCCCGCTCGGCGCGGCGTGCTGTGCTGCAGCTGATCAAGAAGAAGGATCAGCTGATGATCCCGCTGTCGGCGGCGCTAGACCGCGCCGTGGCGGCGGTGTGCACCTGCGAAGTCTGCGGCAATGTCGATACCAGAAGTCCCTGTTCAATCTGCGCCGATCCACGCCGTGCTGAAAGCGGCATGCTGATCGTGGTAGAAGACGTCGCCGATCTCTGGGCGCTTGAGCGCGCAGGCGTGGGTGCAGTGCGTTACCATGTGCTGGGCGGCGTGCTGTCACCACTCGATGGCGTAGGCCCAGACGATATTGCCATAGATGGGCTTATTGCCCGAGCGCCCGAGTTCGCCGAGATCGTTCTGGCGGTCAATGCCACGGTCGAGGGCCAGACCACCGCCCATTACATCACCGACCGTTTGGCGGGTCTCAACCTCACCATCACCCGACTGGCCCATGGCGTGCCAGTCGGCGGTGAGCTCGATTATCTCGATGAAGGCACGCTCAGCCAGGCCCTACGCGCCCGAACGCACATTTAGGGCCAGCGGTTACGCCGCCTGAGACTGCTGCACAAAGTTCTCGCTGAGCGCAGCGTAGCATGCGCGCAGGTCCGCAATGCCGTAGCCGCAGGGGCCAATCTGGGTTGCCAGGAAGTCAAAGCCACCGCGCCCGTCGGTAGAGCGAATGCCGGCTTCCACGACTCGGTCGGCGAAAACATCCGTTTCGGTTGCGCCAAGGCCAAGGCAATGGGCGACCACGGCACCGACAGAGCGGTCGGCACGGGCGCGATCGTAGAAGCGCCGTTCTTCGATCCAGAAATACTTGCGCAGCGTGGCTTCTTGAGCCGTCGAAAAAATGTCCATTATCGTCCCCAAACGCCAGATTGGCTGTGTCTGGTGAGCATGAAAGGCCCGGTTTAAGGGGCACGCAAGCAAGTCGATAAAGTTGTATCCATCTGTCGGAAGCACCATGCCCACACGGCCACTTCCAACATCTGCATCAATAAATATCAAATAAAACTGCCTGTCTTCAGCGGCTTAGCTCTATTGATCGATCAGTAACCACCGCAACATAGATGTTCCTGATCAGATGGCACCTCGACATCGACTTGCAGCAATTGCGGCAGTGCTGCCGATAGTGCGGCCTCAGGCTTGCCCAGCGCCCCACTCTGCGCGGGGCGCGCTAGCCCAACCGGACCCAGTGATCAAGCCAGATCGCCGGGATCATCGACAACAAGGCGCAGGGACGGCGCCTCGGAACCAGACGCGCCCTCACCACCATCCCAGCCGTTCGGAATAACGCGGCTGGATTTGGCCCCAAGCTCGCGCAGCATTTCGACCTGGCGCACGACATTGCCCTTGCCAGAGGAGAGCTGGTTGCGGGCATCGTCAAAACTACTGCGGGCCTTGTCGAGATGGCCGTCGAGCTTGTCCATGGTGCCAAGAAAACCCACGACCTTGTCGTAAAGTGCCCCAGCGCGACTGGCGATTTCCTCGGCATTGCGATGGCGCTTTTCAATGTCCCAGACATTGCGCACCGTGCGCAGCACGGTCATCAGCGTGGTGGGCGTCGTCAGCATGACACCCTGGCTCATCCCATATTCGACGAGCTTGGCATCGGCCTGGATTGCCGTCGCCAGTGCGGATTCAATGGGTACGAACATCATCACATAATCGAGGCTGCTGCGCGCATGGCGTTGGTACGTCTTTTCGCCCAGTGTGCGGATATGGGTACGGATGGAGACAATATGGGCCTGCAGATATTGCGCCCTGGTCTGGTCCTCGGCATTCACATAGGCCTCAAAGGCAGTCAGCGAGACCTTGGAATCGATCACCAGCCGGTCATTGTTGGGCATCAGCACTTCCACGTCGGTGCGCACGCGGCTGCCATCTTCGGCGGTGTGGCTGGTCTGGGTGATGAATTCCTCGCCCTCGCGCAGGCCTGAGCCTTCCAGAATCGTCGAGAGGATCATTTCCCCCCAGGCGCCCTGGGTCTGGGAATTGCCCTTGAGGGCGCGCGTCAGGTTCTGTGCTTCGGTGGTGATCTGCAGATTACTGGCGGCAAGGGCCCGGATCTGTTCGCCCATGGTGGCGCGGTCGCGCAGCAGTTCACCCTGGAATTCGACGATCTTGTCATTGAGCGGCTTGAGCAGGCCATCGACCTGTTCGCGGTTCTGCTTGGAAAACGTCTCGCCGTGGCTCTTGAGCACATCGCCGGCAATGGACTTGAACTCATCGGTCATCTGCTGGCGGGCGTCGAGGAAGCGCTTGAGGTTTTCGGCGGACTGCTTTTCCTGCTCAGCCATGCGCGCACGCAGCCCTGATACTTCGCCAAGCAGCGCCGCGCCGCGATCGCGCTCGGTATCGAGCAGATCTTCGCCGCGCGTCCGTTCTTGCTGCAAGAGCCGGTCGAGTTCCTGGATGCGGCTGTCGCGCTCGGCGAGTTGGGTCTGAAAGTTGGTTCGCAGCTGATCGGCGGCCTGCTGGGCGGCTGCGGCTGCCTGCGCGGCGCTGCCGCGTATGGCCCCAATCATGATCGCGACCAGCAGCAGGGCAAGCAGAATGGCGCACGCGATGGCGGCAGTGGCAGCGGTTATCGGCCAGTCGCCGAGCGTGAAGAGCAATGTGTCCATGCGTCAAGTCTAGCCGATTCGGTGCGTTGCCATAATGTTCTGCAGTGCGGAACCGACGCCTGACGCCGGCCGCCGCGCCACAAGAGTTGACCTTTCGCGCTAATATACCATATCGAGAGGCAATTCCCCTTTCGTCCGGATCAACACCCATGGCTATCCGCCCCATCCTTGTCATTCCCGATGCGCGCCTGCGGGCCGTCACCGATCCAATCGATGCGGTTGACGACGCGATCAAGGAACTGGCCAAGGACATGCTCGAGACCATGTATGACGCGCCCGGCATTGGTCTGGCTGCGCCCCAGATCGGGGTGATGAAGCGCATCGTGGTGATGGACCTGGCCGGTGAGGACGAAACGCCCACGCCGCTGGTGATGATCAATCCCGAGATCACCCATTTCGGCGAACAGATGCAGGTGACCGAGGAAGGGTGCCTGTCCATCCCCGAACTCTACTACGAAGTCGAACGTCCCAATGAGGTGACGGTGACTTATACCGACCTCGAGGGCAAAGAAGTCACGCTGGACGCCGAGGGCAAGCTGGCCGTGTGCATCCAGCATGAACTCGATCATCTCGATGGCGTGCTCTATATCGATTACCTCAGCCGCCTCAAGCGCGATCGCGTGATCAAGAAGTTCGAAAAGGCCGCCAAGCGCGGCGCCGGCTAGCGCCTTCGTCCTTGAACCGTTGACGACCATCATCACCGGGCTTGTCCCGGTGATCCATTTTCGGCCAGACGCCATGGATTGCCCGGACTTGCCGGGCCATGAACAGGCTGATCGACCGCGGGCAGAGGCCCAGACCGAGGAGCCGCACGCATGCGCATCATCTTCATGGGAACGCCGGAGTTCTCCGTTCCGACGCTGACCGAGATCGTCTCGTCGGGCCATGAGGTGGTGGCTGTCTATACGCGCGCGCCCAAGCCTGCCGGGCGCGGGCAGGAAGAGCGCAAGTCGCCGGTGCATGTGGCTGCAGAGGGCTTTGGCATTCCCGTGTTCACGCCGCGCTCGCTCAAGGGCGAAGAGGAACAGGCTGCCTTTGCCGCGCTGGATGCCGATCTGGGCGTCGTGATTGCCT
>JAHJOS010000172.1 GCA_018820005.1 Alphaproteobacteria bacterium
CCGATATAGTCCATGTCCTGCTTGAGCTGGCTGGGATCAACCACCGGACCGATTTCG
Source organism: Alphaproteobacteria bacterium (assembly GCA_018820005.1). GTDB lineage: Bacteria > Pseudomonadota > Alphaproteobacteria > Rhizobiales > Devosiaceae > Devosia. The sequence continues at coordinate 58 of JAHJOS010000172.1, forward strand.
GTGTTGCTGTCCATGGCATCGCCGACGCGCAGGTTCTTGGTGCGCTCGCACAGCGCATCGACGAACTTGTCGTGGATGCCCTCGGTCACGATCACGCGGCTCGAGGCCGTGCAGCGCTGGCCGGTCGAGAAGAAGGCCGACTGCGCCACGCTTTCCACCGCCACCTTGAGATCGGCGTCATCGAGCACGACGGTGGGGTTCTTGCCGCCCATTTCGAGCTGGAATTTGCGACCCACTTCGATCGAGGCTGCCGCGACGCGCTTGCCGGTACCCACCGAGCCGGTGAAGGTGATGGCCGTGACGTCCTTGCTCTCGAGCATGGTCTGACCGACGACCGAGCCCTTGCCCATGACCAGGTTCAGCACGCCCTTGGGCAGGCCGGCGCGAACGAGAATGTCGACAATCGCCCAGGTCGAGCCGGGGACGAGATCGGCGGGCTTGATCACCACGGTATTGCCATAGGCCAGCGCCGGGGCAATCTTCCAGGTCGGGATGGCGATGGGGAAGTTCCACGGCGTGATGATGCCGATCACCCCGATCGGTTCGCGCGTGATTTCCACGCCCACGCCGGGGCGCACGCTGGGCAGCACCTCGCCGGCCAGGCGCAGCACTTCGCCGGCAAAGAAATCAAAGATCTGCGCCGCGCGGGTCACTTCGCCGATGCCCTCGGGCAAGGTCTTGCCCTCTTCGCGGCTCAGCAGCGCGCCCAGTTCGGCCTTGCGGGCCAGGATTTCCTGGCTGGCCTTGGAAAGGATGGCGTGACGCTCGAGAATGCCCGAGCGCGACCAGGCCGGGAACGCGGCCTTGGCAGCGGCGATGGCCTGCTTGGTTTCGTCAGCGGAGGCACGGGCGTAAACACCCACCACTTCGCTGGTATTGGACGGATTGATGTTTTCGATGCCGTCAGAGCCGACCCATTCCCCGTCGATCAGGTTCTTGTGCAGTTCAGCCATTTGGTGTGCCTTTCGGGTGAATGAAATTAGAGCAGGTCGGCCTTGGCCAGATCGCGCAGCAGATGGCTGCTGCCATAGGTCCAGGGCGGACATTTGGTGGACAGGTTCACCCTGTTAGATAGGGTGCCCAACGCAGATGTCGAGATGGTAACGGTGTCGCCCAGCTTGTGGGTGAAGCCCTTGCCAACACCATCACGGTCTTTGACCGGGGCAAACATGGTGCCCAGATAAAGCACGAGCCCATCGGGATATTGGTGATGCCCGCCAATGGTGGCCGCCACCAGCGATTCGGGCGTGCGCGAGATCTGGCTCATCGAGGAATGACCCTCCAGCACAAAGCCGTCCAGCCCTTCGACCCGCAGCGCAATCTCGGCCTGCTTGATCGATTCCAGGGTGAAATCACCGTCAAAGAGCCGCACAAACGGGCCCAGCGATGCCGAAGCATTGTTGTCCTTGGCCTTGCCCAGCAACAGCGCCGAGCGGCCTTCCACGTCACGCAGATTGACGTCATTGCCCAGCGTGGCGCCGATGATATCGCCCTTGCTGGTGACCAGCAGCGCCACCTCGGGCTCGGGATTGTTCCAGCTCGATACCGGATGCAGACCGACCTCGGCGCCGTAGCCGACCGAACTCATCGGCTGGCCCTTGGTGAAGATCTCGGCATCGGGGCCAATGCCCACTTCCAGATACTGGCTCCAAACGCCCTTGGCGACCAGGGCCGCCTTGACGCTTGCCGCGGTTTCCGAGCCTGGCACCAGTTCGCTCAGATCAGTGCCGATCAGCGCCAGGATTTCCCCGCGCAAGGCGTCTGCACGCGACTTGTCGCCCCGCGCCTGCTCTTCGATGACCCGTTCGAGCAGCGAGACGACAAATGTCACTCCCGAGGCCTTGATGGCCTGCAGGTCGATCGGCGACAGCAGACTTGGCTTGGATTCGTCGGTCTGACCGGCGATGCTGTTGGCAAGGATTGCCTCGGCAGCGCCCAGCGGCATGCCATTGGCTGCCCGGACATAGGCGGCAGCCCGGTCGCTTTCGGCAATGTCGCGCACCGTGGCCATGCCTTTGGCGGTTATGTCGACCACCAGGCCGTCCCGCACGGTAACGACGCGCGGGTGCCGGTGACCGGGAACGCGGGCGCGCCCCACCAAGACACCTTCGGGATAGTGCTGAACGCCCATGGTTTACCCCCAGAAATACTAGCGCAGTGAGTACCGCACCGGCGGCGCGGGGCGCAAGGGCTACATGGCGGATAAATCATACTTTTGACGTGCGATCTTCCACAACCCGTTCAACTCCAGTTCATCAATGCCGCATTACTGACGCATTGGGTGGGTTGTACTGCCCGCCATGTTTTTGGAGTTTTCGATGCGCCGTATTGCTTTTCTCTTTCCGTTTGCCCTGCTCGCTGGCGTTGCCATGCCCGCCTATGCTGGCACCATTTCCATTGAGGGCCGGGGCGAAGTCGCAGCAGCACCCGACATGGCCGTGATCAATTCGGGCGTCACCACCCAGGGCGCCACGGCCCGCGAGGCGCTCGATGCCAACACCGCTGCCATGGCCGATCTGATTGCCAGCCTCAAGGCCGCCGGCATTGAAGCGCGCGATATCCAGACCTCGGGCTTTGCGGTCAATCCCAACTACGTCTATTCCGACGAGCGCGACGCCAGTGGCTATACCCAGCCGCCCAAGATCAATGGCTACCAGGTGAGCAATACGGTGACTGTCACCGTGCGCAAGCTGGCTGACCTTGGTGCCATTCTCGACAAATCGGTGACCGTGGGCGCCAATACCGTCAATGGCGTGAGCTTTTCGGTCGCCGATCCGACCGAGCTTTATAACCAGGCTCGCAAGGCGGCATTTGCCGATGCACGGGCCAAGGCGGAGCTTTATGCGACCGCCGCGGACAGCGCACTCGACGAAATTGTGTCGATTTCCGAGACGCAGGGGTTCAATGCACCCCAGCCTTACCCCATGTATGCCCGAGCCGAGATGTCCGATGCCGCCAAGGTGCCGGTCGAAGCCGGCGAAATGAGTTTCGCGATCAATGTCAGCGTCCAGTGGGATCTCGCTGACACCAGCAAATAAACGTTCCAATACCCCTCTTTGAGGGGGCTTGGGCGGTGGGGGCGGTCCTCCGTAGTCACCCGTCCCCACCAACCGCTTACTGGAGCGTTTCCAGCAAAAGTGGACACCACTTTTGCGGTTC
>JAHJOS010000173.1 GCA_018820005.1 Alphaproteobacteria bacterium
CCCCGGTGACAGAACATAGGGGAAGTTGATGCCGCCACGCTGCCACTCGTAGGATCGGAAACTCGCAACTGTCGCTGCAATCGGCTGTCCGAAGATCACGAAGGTGATCTCGTCACCCAGCTTCAGGCCGAGTGGTTTGCGCAGATCATCGGTCACCGACACCAGGGCGGGACCGGCATGATCGGCCGGCCACCACTTGCCGCTCACTATTCGGGAACCCGAAGGAATGTCGGCGGCGTATGTCAGCGGCTGCTCGTCACCGAAATAGAGGGTCAGGTCTTTGGGCGGCTCCTTGAGCTCCGGCGGCGCCTTGCCGTTGATGGTGAACGAACTGGCGCGTACCAGTGGCACGGAGGTGAAATCGGCGATGCGGTTGTCCGTTGCCGCCACGGCCTGGAACGCGGCAACCTCGTCCTCAAACAGATCCATATAGAGGAAGTCCGGCGCATCGACGCGCACGGCCGGGTCGAGCTGGTGGCGCAGGTTGTTCTCGACCAGCGCGATCAACAGCAACAGCGCAACACCCAGCCCCAGCGACAGGATCACCGCCGGCGCCGGCGATCCGGCCCGATGAATTGACTTGATGGCGTTCCGCAGCACGGCGTGGGGCGCCGGCGGCAGCAGTCTCAGGCCGCGCTGCAGCAGGTGCGCCGCCACGCGCAGCACCAGAAAGGCGAGCAGGGCACCAACTCCGTACCAGAAGACGATTTCGACCCGGCCGGTATCCACCACTGCCACTGCGAACAGCCCGGCCATTGCTCCAAGCATCGGCAGCAAGGTTCGCGGCCTGAGCAGGTGCTGCAGCCGCCCGGATCCCCCAGTGACCGATGCAGCGGACCTGAACAGTTGCGCCGGTCGCAGGGCCTCCGCCCGGTTCAGCGGCAGATAGGCAAAGAGAAAGCCCGTCAGCAGGCCGAAAGCTGTCGAAGACAGGATGGAGCGGGCGTCGATGGTCGGCGTCAGCGGCAGTCCAACCGTCGGACCAAGCAGCGGCAGCACGGCCATCGTGAATCCCACACCGACGGCAAGGCCCAGCACGATGCCGATCATGGTGAGCACGATGATCTGGGTGAGAAAATGCAGCATCACCCGGCCACGCGTGGCGCCCAGAGCCTTCATCGTGGCGATCGATCTCTGTCGTTCGGTCACATAGGCGGAAACCGCGTGGGCAACGCCCAGTCCGCCCATCAGCAGCGCCGACAGGCCAACAACCGTCAGGAAGCGCCGCAGCAAGTCGAAGTAGCGTGACATCTCCTCGGTCGCATCGCCTGGCAGGCTGATGCGCCAGCCCGCGTCGGCAAAGCGCTCCTGCACCAGCCGTGCCGCCGACGCTGCGTCGGTCCCGTCGGCCAGCGCGATCTTGTAGCGGTAGCGGGCAAGGCTTCCGGGCTGCAATATGTTGGTCTCGGCAAGGGCGTCGGTCGACATCAGCAGGGGAAACCCGATGGCAACGCCCTGACTCACCTGGTCCGGAACGCCGTTCAGGATGCCCCTGATCTGCAACTCCGCCTTACCCAGCCGTATGCTGGAGCCGATGCCCAAGCCGAGCCGGTCGAGCAGTCGCTGATCAACCAGCACGCCCCGCGCGCCGTCCCGCAATTGCAGTTGCTCGGCCAGCGTCCCGTCCCCTTGCGCAGCCACCACGCCGCGCAGCGGATAAGCGGCATCGACCGCCCGTACCATGGCCAGCACGCTGATACCCTCGGTCTGCGCCCGCCCGATGAAGTCGATGACCTCGCTGACCTCTCCCAGCTCGGCGAACAGTGCACGTTCGGCCGGGTCAGCGGGCCGATGTGTCAGTCGGAACTCGATATCACCACCCAGCAGGAGCCGCGCGTCGCGGGCCAGCGCCGACTGCAGGGAGGCACCGACCGAGCCCACCATGGCGACGGTGGCAACACCCAACGCAATGCAGGCGATCAGAATCCAGAAGCTCCGCAGGCCGCCTCGCAGGTCGCTCAGGGCCACCCGGATCAGGCTGAAAAGCGAGCGATTCAAGCCATGACCTCGCGATTGACAGTCACTTCCTCAAGCCGCCCCTGGTTCATGCTGAGCGTACGGTCAGCGCGTGCTGCCAGCCGGAGATCGTGTGTGATCAGCAGGATTGCCGTACCCCGACCCCGCGCCAGCGAGAACATCTGTTCAATCACGCTCGCGCCTGTGGCCTGGTCCAGATTGCCCGTCGGTTCATCGGCCAGCAGGATGCGGGGCTCGCCCACAATCGCACGAGCCAGCCCGACGCGCTGCTGTTCCCCGCCCGACAGGGCGCTCGGGAAATGCCCCGCCCGCTCTTTCAGTCCCACCTCGGCAAGTGCATCCAGCGCCGCCCGGCGAATGTCGGCATAGGGACGCGTGGGGTGCGCGATCTCCAGCGTGAAGGCGACGTTCTCGAGCGCAGTCATCGATGGGATGAGGTGAAAGTTCTGGAACAGGATGCCGAAATTGTTGCGGCGGAAGATGGCGAGCCCGTCTTCGTCCAGCGCCTCGATATCGGTGCCATCGATTGAGACCACACCGCTAGTGGCCTTCTCCAGCCCCGCCAGCACCATCAGCAACGATGTCTTACCGCTGCCGGATGGCCCCACGACGGATGCCACCTCGCCTGGTTGCAGGGCAAAGCACACGTCGCGCAGAACGTGCAGCGTCTCCCCGCCAGTGTGGAACAGCAGGTTGACGTCACGGGCTTCAAGGATGGGGGAGGGCACGACGGACAAAACGCCTTCTTTGTTGGGCCTGGCAGGGGGGATCCATCTCGAGCCGGAGTAGTCCACGTCCCTCATGTCCGCGCAACTTACTTCAATCCGCCTATCCACACTTGACCTGAATCAACACGTCACCGCCGTCGCGGCATCGCCGAAGTGGCTCCGCTGGGAAGGAGCCGTCACTCCGGCACCGAGATTGTCATTGATCTGGATCAATGCCTGTCCTGGCAGGTCGTGCTAAAATTTCTGTCTTGAGACAGCTGGGAGGTCGGAATGATCAATTCGCTCTTGCGTACCTTGATCGCGCTTTGCTTGCCTGCGCTCGTCGTGAGCTCGGCGATGGGCCAGACATCACCGACCGCCGAAGAAATCCTGGCGGCCTGGATGTCATCGCAGCATGCCAATGCCGAGTCCGAGGCCTTCCGTCACTGGGATAGCGAAGGCGAGATCCCCGGCAACTGCGCAGTATGCCATTCCTCTGCCGGCTTTGTGGACTACGTGTCCGCTCCCCAGTCAAAGCCTGCCCAGATTGATCATCCCGTGCCAATCGGGACGACAGTGGAATGCGCCACCTGCCACAATCCGGCCAGTGAGGCCCTCAAGGAAGTGATTTTTCCGGGCGATACCAACATTGACATGTCCTCGGGGACCCCGGTCTGCGCCGTCTGCCACCAGGGGCGCGCCTCCAGGTTCGACGTCGACATGGTCGTGGCCGACATTGGCGAGGACGATGTATCGGACCAGCTGGCCTTCGTGAACATCCACTACTCCGCAGCCGCGACCACTCAGCAGGGCAGCGCCGTTGGCGGCGGCTATGAATACGAGGGTCTGAGCTACGCCGGACCGTTCGGCCACGTGCCCGGCTTTTCGAGCTGCGCCAGCTGCCACGATGCCCATGCGACGGTGGTGAAGCTCGAGAACTGCACCACCTGCCATGCTGGCGTCACCGACTTCCGGGCGATCCGGACGACTCCGCTCGACATTCTGGCCGATGGGAACACCGGCATGGGGATTGCCGGTGTCATCGACCAGTTGCACGACCGGCTGGAAGCGGCGATCCTGACC
>JAHJOS010000174.1 GCA_018820005.1 Alphaproteobacteria bacterium
ACCGGTCCAGCCGGTGTTGATCAGCCAGGTCGCGGCGCCGCTGGCGCGCAGTTTTTCGGCCAGCATCTCGCCATAGACCGTGGGATGCAGGGGCATGAACGGGGCGCCAAAACAGGCCGAGAAGGTTGCCTGTGGCTCGGTAATGCCGCGCTCGGTGCCGGCGACCTTGGCGGTATAGCCGGACAGAAAGTGGTAGACGGCCTGCTCGGGTGTCAACCGCGCGACCGGCGGCAATACGCCAAAGGCATCGGCGGTCAGGAACACCACGGTGCGCGGCGTGCCACCGACACTGCCCTTGGCGATGGCGGGCAGCACGGTGATGGGATAGGCCGCCCGCGTGTTTTCGGTCAGGCTGACATCATCGAAATCGGGGACGTGCTGATCGTTCAGCACCACGTTCTCGAGCACGGTGCTGAAACGTTTGGTGGCAGCGAAAATCTCGGGCTCAGCCTCCGGGCTCAGCTTGATGGTCTTGGCGTAGCAACCACCTTCGAGATTGAAGACGCCATCGGCGCTCCAGCCGTGCTCGTCATCACCGATCAGGGGGCGGTTGGGATCATTGCTCAACGTGGTCTTGCCCGTACCCGACAGGCCGAAGAACAGCGCCGCCTCGCCATCGGCACCCAGATTGGCCGAGCAGTGCATGGGCAGCACGCCCTGCCGGGGAGCGTGGAAATTGAACAGTGAGAACACGCTTTTCTTGATCTCACCGGCATAGGAGGTGCCGGCGATGACAACGATATTCCGGCTCATGTCGAGCGCAATCACCGTCTCGGTGCGGCAGCCGTGGCGGCTCGGATCGGCACGGAACTGCGGCGCATGCACGATGGTGACGGGCTTGTTGTTGTCCCCGGGCGGCACGGCCTCGCCGGGTCGAATCAGCAGATTGCGGATGAACAGGGCGTGCCAGGCACTGGGCGTCAGCACGGTGACGCCGTACTGATGACGCGGATCGGCGCCGGCCAGAAGGTCCTGCCGGAACAGGCTCACCCCGCCCAGCGAGGCCACGGCATCCTCAAGCAGCACATCGAAATGGGCCGGGCTCATGGCGCCGCTGTTGTCCCACCACACGCTGTTCTCGGTCAGCCCGTCGCGCACGATGAATTTGTCTTTGGGCGAACGCCCGGTGAAGGCGCCGGTGCGCACCGACACGGCGCCATCGGCAGTAAGCTGGCACTCGTCGCCCTGCAGTGACCGCGCCACCAGCTCAGGGGCGATGGCATTGACCGACAGCGTTCCTGCGACGCCGGCAATGCGTGTTCTGAGGGTCTCGTGGTCGAACTGGGTCATGACTGTACTCCGTCGGCTCTGCGATCAACGCAGCAAGCGATGACGGGCAAACTAGGCACTGGCCGGGGCCCGCAACATCCCCAAATCGGTCGTAAGACGGAAGTCGCATCCCCGCGCAACATGGGCACAACGGGATGCATAGAAATGGCTTGCCCTTGGCCGCGCCTTATTTAGTGCGTATTTGTGCCCTGCATGCGTGGGTAACGGCCTATGGTGCCGAATGCTCTGCAAGTGTCCGAACAAGAAAGGCAGCTCATGCCCAAGATCGCACTCGTCGATGATGACCGCAATATTCTGACGTCCGTGTCGCTGACCCTGGAGGCCGAAGGCTATCAGGTGGCAACCTATACCGATGGCGCCTCCGGGCTCGAAGGCCTGACGACGGATAAGCCTGACCTGGCCATTCTCGATATCAAGATGCCGCGCATGGACGGCATGGAACTGCTGCGCCGCCTGCGCCAGAAATCGGACGTCCCGGTGATCTTCCTCACCAGCAAGGACGAGGAAATCGACGAATTGTTCGGCCTCAAGATGGGCGCCGATGACTTCATCACCAAGCCCTTCTCCCAGCGCCTGCTGGTCGAGCGGGTCAAGGCCATCCTGCGCCGCTCCGCGCCGCGTGACCCATCCGCACCCGCCGGCACATCGGGCGAAGGCCAGACCAGCAAGGCCCTGATCGAACGCGGCTCGCTGGTGATGGACGAAGAGCGCCACACCTGCACCTGGAAGGGGCAGCGCGTCACGCTCACCGTCACCGAATTCCTGATCCTGCAGTCGCTGGCCGTGCGTCCCGGTGTCGTCAAGTCGCGCAACGCCCTGATGGATGCGGCCTATGATGACCAGGTTTATGTCGATGATCGCACCATCGACAGCCACATCAAGCGCCTGCGCAAGAAGTTCAAGGCCACCGACGATGACTTCGAGATGATCGAGACGCTCTATGGCGTTGGCTATCGTTTCAAGGAGCAATAGGCACAGCCGTGGCCATTCTCGACCCTGATCAGGACCGCAAGCCCGAGGTCGCCACCGACTGGCGCTCGAGCGAGGCAGATGACGCGGCTGAAGCGCGCCCTGCTGAGCCCGGTCGTCGGGGCTGGAGGCGCCGGCTTGCGCCGTTCTATCGCGCCACCAGGGCGATCCGGCGGTTTCTCGATATCACCATCTTTTCGAGCCTGACGCGCCGCATCATCGTGCTCAACATGGCCGGCCTGCTCGTGCTGGTGGTGGGCATACTCTATCTCAACCAGTGGCGCGCCGGGCTGATCGATGCCCGCGTGCAATCGCTGCGGGTGCAGGGCGAGATCATCGCGGCGGCCATCGCCGCCTCGGCTACGGTGGACAGCGATGTCATTTCGGTCAACCCCGATCGCCTGCTCGAACTGCAGTCCGACGGGGCGGTGTCCTCGCTCTCCTATTTCGATCCGACGCTTGAATTTCCCATCAATCCCGAGCGGGTGGCGCCCCTGCTGCGCAATCTGATCACCCCCACCCATACCCGCGCCCGCATCTATGATCAGGGGGGGCTGCTGATCCTGGACAGCGACAATATCTATACCCGCGGCGAGGTCATGCCTGCCGCTGCCGCCGCCAGGGCAGACAATTTCTTCCTGCTTGACTGGTGGAACAAGGTGCTCAGCTGGGTGCCAGGGGACAATTTCCCCAGCTACCAGGAATATGGCGTGGACGAAGGCACGCGCTATCCCGAGGTCGCTTCGGCGCTGCAAGGCGCCGCCGCCGACTTCGTGCGGGTGGACGCGCAGAATCAACTGGTGGTTTCAGTCGCCGTACCCGTGCAGCGCGTGCGCGCCGTGGTCGGCGCCATCCTGCTGTCCACCGCGCCGGGCGATATCGACACCATCGTGTCCCAGGAGCGCGGCGGCATCCTGCGCATCGCCCTGATTGCGGCGGTGGTGCAGATCGTGCTGTCGCTGGCTTTGGCCGGTACCATCGCCGGCCCCATGCGCCGCCTGTCGGCTGCTGCTGAGCGCGTGCAGACGGCGGGCAATGCCCGTGCCGAAATTCCCGACTACAGCGACCGGCCCGACGAAATCGGCCATCTCAGCGATGCCTTCCGGCGCATGACCGATGGGCTCTATAACCGGATCGAGGCCATCGAGCGCTTCGCCGCCGACGTGGCCCATGAACTCAAGAATCCGCTGACCTCGCTGCGCAGTGCGGTCGAAACGTTGCCGCTGGCCAAGCGCCCCGAGGATCGCGACCGGCTCAACGCCATCATCCAGCACGACGTCAAACGCCTCGATCGGCTGATCACCGATATCTCGAGCGCCAGCCGGCTCGATGCCGAACTGGCGCGCGAAGGCGCCGAGCGCGTCGATGTCGAAAAGCTGGCCGAAGCCATTGTCTCGATCCAGAAGGACATGGCCCATGGCCGCGGCGTCACCGTCGAAATGGTCAAGCGCATCGGCAAAGGCCCTGCCATCATCAATGGCCACGAAAGCCGGCTGGCGCAGGTTTTCGCCAATCTGATCGACAATGCCGTGTCCTTTTCGCCCGAGGGTGGGGTGGTGCAGGTGGCGCTCTCGACCGACGCCGAGACCACAACCATTACCGTCACCGACCAGGGCCGCGGCGTCACCGGCGACCTTACCAAGATTTTCCAGCGCTTTTACACCGACCGTCCCGACACCGAGAGCTTTGGCGATCACTCGGGCCTGGGCCTGTCGATCTCCAAGCAGATTGTGGAGGCCCACAAGGGCAGTATTCGTGCCAGCAATCGCCGCGATCGGTCAGGTGCCGTGTTCACGGTTGTGTTGCCGCGCTCGCGCAAATAGATTGGGCGGATGAAACCGACCGATAATTTGCATGGTACCGGCCTTGTGCTGGGTACGACGGGCATACTGCTACGGGGGCCATCGGGCGCAGGAAAATCTGTGCTGGCGCTGAGTTTGCTGGATCGGTGGACCGCCCGGGGTTTGCCGGCGCTGCTGGTCTCCGATGACCGTGTCGATGTGATGGCGCAGGGCGATGGGCTGCAGATGAGCGCGCCCGAGCAGTTGGCCGGGCTGATCGAATTGCGCGGGCGCGGCATTATCCGGCGCCCCCATTGCCAGACCGCCAGGCTGCATCTGGTGATCGATCTGGTGCCCGACATGGTGCGCATGCTCGAGGAACACGAGTTTGCCACCGAACTGGCGGGTGTGCCCCTTGCGCGAGCGCCGGTTCCCTATGGCAGCGTGATCAGCGTGGCCCACCAGATCCTGCTGGTGGCCGAAGCAATCGCCGAGTGCGATCGGCCGTGACAAAATACCACTTGAATCGTGCGTCCTGCCGGACAAGAGTGGCGCCCACCTTGCTGTTGCAGCACAGGTCGCACAGGCATGGCGCGCTTTCGAGCACCGCTGCCGGTGAGGGGGATTTGAAACTGGAATGCTGTCGGCGCCGCGTCGCAGGCGCAGTTTGGCAGGCTGGGGACGTCGCATGATTGGTCTGGTACTTGTAACCCATGGCGCGCTCGCCAATGAGTTCAAATCGGCGCTTGAACATGTGGTGGGCCCGCAGGAACGGTGCGAAACCATTGCCATCGGCCCCGACGACAACATGGAAGAGCGCCGCAACGATATTCTGGCGGCAGTCGACCGGTCCGACGATGGACAGGGCGTTATCATCCTGACCGACATGTTCGGCGGCACCCCTTCGAACCTGGCCATATCGGTTATGCAGAACCGTGCCGTCGAAGTCATCGCGGGGGTCAACCTGCCCATGTTGGTCAAGCTCGGTCGCGTGCGCAGCGACATGAACATCAGAGATGCAGTCAACCTCGCCCAGGAAGCGGGCCGCAAATATATAACGGTCGCCAATTCCATTCTGAGCGCCGACTGACCCAAGCCCTAGCGCAACGGTGAACCGTTGTGGCGTGCAACCCTTGTGGAGACCGTGCCGATGGATGCGAGCCGCGCCGTGGCCCAGCAACTGACAATCGTCAATCGCAAAGGCCTGCACGCCCGGGCATCGGCCCGCTTCGTGCGCACCGCCGAATGTTTTGACGCCACCATCGCTGTGATCAAGGACGGCAATTCGGTTGCCGGCAATTCCATCATGGGACTGATGATGCTGGGAGCCGGGCCCGGCAGCACGATTCTGGTTCAGGCCAGCGGCAAACAGGCCCGCGAGGCGCTTGAGGCCATTGTCGAACTGGTCAACAATGGGTTTGACGAGGACAGCGACGGCGTCGCCGGGTAAGGACTGGTTACGCCCTCGTGTTGGCCATTCGGCGCCAAATCGTGGCTTCCTCCAAGCTGCGGTTCGATTGTTTTTAAGCAGCAAATGCGCTGACCATTCTACGTTGGTCAGCGCATTTGCTTTGCGGCTTCTGCGGCAGTTTCGTTGCCGCGGATTGATGCCTCAAGGCACGATCACGACCTTGCCGAACAGGCCGCGCGCTTCGGACCGTTCCATCCCCGCCGCCGCCTCGCCGAGTGGAAAAATCGCTGCGATCACGGGCTTGATCGCACCT
>JAHJOS010000175.1 GCA_018820005.1 Alphaproteobacteria bacterium
AGTTCCATGCCGTCCTTGAGGAACATGAACACATCGTCGACGGCCGCCCGCGGATCATCGGCGGTCAGATCAATCTGCCAGCCCAGATAGGGCAGTTCGGGATCAATCACATCAAGGGGCGGGATGGTGTCGGTCAATGCCCTGATAGTGCAGGCACCAAGCTCCCTGATCTCATCGATCAACAGAAGCGGGTTGGTGCCATAGATCAGCGCGTCGTTGGGCAGGCGGAAGCGAATGCGCCAGCGTGCCGCGGCCTCATCGTGGCTGGCCGGATCGGGCGTCGACGGCGCGGCAACAGCGGCGACGGGCGCCGCAGGGATCACGGCGGTGCCATTGGCTGCAGCAATAACATCGTGCAATGCGCGCAGGATCTGCTCGCCGCCGGAGTGCTGCACGTCGGGCTGCTCGATGAGCTTGTAGATATGGTCCTTGGAATCGAGGGCCACCGCGATCAGCTCGGGCGTTGCCGGCGTCTCACCCTTGCGGATCTGGTCGAAGGCGGTTTCGAACTCATGCACAAAGCTGGCCACGGCGGTGAAGCCGAACATGGCCCCGGAGCCCTTGATGGTGTGCAGGGCGCGGAATGTGGAATTGATCAGGTCACTATTGGCGGGGTTCTGCTCGAGATCGAGCAAACCTTCTTCGAGTTGCTCAAGAAGCTCACGGGCCTCCTGGCGGAAGGTTTCAGTCGGATCGGGGAAGCTCATGGGCCGGTGACCTTCTTGATGACAGCAAGCAGCTGATCCTGCTTGAAGGGCTAGACGATCCAGCCGGTGGCACCGGCTTCCTTGGCCTGGCGCTTGAGCTCTTCGTCGGATTCAGTGGTGAGCAGGATGATCGGCACGCCCTTGCTGGAGGGGTGCTGGCGGTATTTGCGAATGAACTCGATGCCATTCATGATGGGCATGTTCAGATCGGTAATGACGGCATGAACGGTATTGCTGGTGGCCTTGTTGTAGCCGTCCGAGCCATCAATCGCTTCGATCACATCCAGACCTGCGGCCGACAGCGTCATGCTCACCATCTGCCGGATAGATGCGGAATCATCGATAGTCAGAATGGTCTTGCTCATGCAGCAACCCCCTTGTCCTTGTGTATTTCAGGTGCCCAGAACGCGCCGTCCAGGGTCATTGGGCGGCCATCGGCAGACAGACAGCCGGTGGCAACCAGCAGGTCGCGAAAGGCACCGGCGGGCGGCGCGGCCAGCGACAGCGTCTTACCGGATGCCTCGGCCTGCTTTCGTGCGGCGATCAACAGCTGGATGGTGGTGATATCGGCGCCGGTCATGGCATGGGTCGCAACACTGACGCTGTCATGTGCCGCAAGCGCCTCACGCAAAAGCGTTGCGGTTTCCTGGGCGGCGCGGAGCCCGGCATCGCCGGCGATTTCAAGCAGGTGGACAGGTCCCTGGGTCATGATAGGGACCGAGAGAGAACAAGAGAAACGCAGTACATGAGAATGAAACACCGCAGTTAGGCCCGCACACCAACGAAGGCACGTCTCCGCGCCAACACCGGATGGTGTTTGCAGCCAATTTCTTTGACTTAGACTTGTGAGAGCATTCTTGCTCAATGCATAATCGACGCTATGACAAGTTGCTTAAGGCACCATTACCAAGCCCACACGCCTGTAAACTTCGTTCTTTTCATTTTATACATGTAAAATGCATGTGTACCCATGTACACACCGCGCACTTGCGCCTTAAATATGAATCCTTGTCAGCGGGAGCGAATCCTAGATTCAGGGCACTGAATCCAGTGCGAATCTAATGCACAGTTTGTATTTTCGCTGACTTGATGCCAGGCAGGACCTGAACGGTACCAGCGCTTTCGAGCACCTGTCTGACATGTCTGAAAAGCAAAAGTGCCGATCCGGGACAGCATCATCGCACAAACGCGTAGTGTGCATCGAACGCAGGCGGCGCCCAAAAATGGCGTTGGGGAACATTTTTTCAGAGAAATTTGTGGACTGGGGCGCGCTTAGCGCATCAGCGCCTCGATCTCGGGCCACTTGACGCGAAAGGCGTCGACGCAGGCCGGGTCGAAATGGGTCCCACTGCAGGCCACTATCTCGGCGAACGCCTTCTCGAGGGGCCAGGCAGCCTTGTAGGACCGTTCTGAGCACAGGGCGTCGAACACGTCGGCGATGGCGAC
>JAHJOS010000176.1 GCA_018820005.1 Alphaproteobacteria bacterium
CGCCATAAGTAGGCGGAATGTCTGGGTTGCATCCAATGCCACCCCTGTCCTAGATCACGTCCGGCCCAGGGAGGAGCCATCATGCCCATCGATATCATTCAGACCCACAAGCTCCTCGACACCTGCGAGAAGGCCCTGGCCGAGCGCTACACCGTGCACAAGCTGCACGAGGCTGCCGACCGGGAGGCGCTGATCGCCAGGGTCGCGCCCAATGTGCGCGCCATTGCCGGCGGTCGGGTCAGCGCCGAATTGATGGACAAGCTGCCCAAGCTTGAGATCATCGCCAACTTTGGCGTCGGCTACGACACGATCGACACCAAGGCCGCCAGAAGCCGCAATATCCGGGTGACCAACACCCCCAATGTGCTCAATGACGCCATGGCCGAGATCACCATCGGGCTGATGGTGGCGCTGGCGCGGCGCATCCCGCAGACGGATCAGTTTGTCCGCCAGGGCAAATGGCTCGCCGGCAGTTTCCCGCTTCTGGGCGAGCTCAACGGCAAGACCGTGGGCATTCTGGGGCTCGGCCGCATCGGCAAGGAAATCGCGATCCGTTGCCAGGCCATGAAGATGCGCGTCGTCTATCACGGCCGCAGCCGGCAGAGCGACGAACCCTATGTCTACTACAGTGACCTCACCGACATGGCGCGCGACAGCGACTGGCTGGTAATCATCGCGCCGGGCGGCAAATCCACCGAAGGCATCGTCTCGCGTCAGGTGCTCGAGGCACTCGGTCCGGAGGGGTACCTCGTCAATATGGCGCGCGGCAGTCTGGTGGATGAACCTGCCATGCTGGAGATGCTGCAAACCGGCAAGCTTGCCGGCGCGGCACTCGACGTCTTCGACAAGGAGCCGCAGGTTCCAGAGGGTTTCTTCGCCCTCGACAACGTCGTGCTCTCGCCCCATCAGGGCAGCGCCACTCACCAGACCCGCAACAAGATGGGCGCTCTCGTCGTGCAGAATCTGGAAGCGCATTTTGCCGGTGAACCGCTGCTGAGCGCCGTCGTCTGACGCCACCCGTTCATCGGGTTCGCTGCCTAAGCCAGCGACCCCTGTTTTTCCCAGCCCCATTTTGAGGTCTGCCTGATGCTTATCGATCTTTCCGGCCGTGTGGCCATCGTCACCGGTGCCGGTCGCGGCATCGGACTTGAAATCGCCCGCACGTTGGCGCGCGAGGGCGTATCGGTGGTCATCACCGACATTCGCCAGGAGCTGCTCGACAGCGTCGGCGCCGAATGGCAGGCCAATGGCTGGCAGGGCCTGCAGCTCAAGTGCGATGTGCGCAGCGCTGCCGACAACAAGGCCATCGTCGACGTCGTCGACAAGACCTTCGGTCGCATCGATATCCTGGTGAACAATGCCGGCGTCGCCAGCGGTACCCGCGTCGAAGACATGCCCGAGGACACCTGGGACATGAACTTCGACGTCAATCTGAAGGGCACCATGCTGATGTGCCAGGCGGTGATCCCGGTCATGAAGCGGCAGCGCTCTGGCCGTATCCTCAACGCCGCTTCCTTTGCAGCCATCGTTCCCAGCATCGGCGGGGCCGCCTATGCGGCCTCCAAGGCCGGCGTCGAGAGCTTCACGCGCGTGCTCGCGGGCGAACTCGGTCCTTGGGAGATCACTGCCAACGCCTACGCGCCGGGCATGATCCCCACCGACATGAATGGTTTTGCCAATCGCTCGCCGGAAGACCAGGAAAGGCTGCTCGACACCCTGACCTTGCGCCGTTGGGGCAAGACCAGCGACGTGGCCAGTCTTCTGTGCTTCCTCGCGTCGGACCAGGCCAACTACATCACCGGTACGCTGATCGACGTGTCGGGGGGCAAGCTGGCGACGCAGATGCCGTGGCTAGCGCATCGCGACGCCAAGCAGGGCTGACCTGCAGGTTGCCGACACACACGCCAGAGGGTGCGGGACGGGGTGCCGTCCTGCGTCCCGCCGTTGACGGTCAGCCGATCCGCAGGCTTGTCGCCGGATCGAAGTAACTGATGTCCTCCGGGGCGACGGAGAGGCCGATAGTCTGACCGGCGGCCACTTTCATCTTGCCCGGCAGCCGGGTGGTAATCTGCTTTCCGC
>JAHJOS010000177.1 GCA_018820005.1 Alphaproteobacteria bacterium
ACTTCGTCATCGCTGAGGCGGTCGCCGCCGCGATCTGAGGTCAGCATGTGGCTGAGCAGGTCTTCGCGCGGCTGCTTGCGGCGTTCGGCAATGATGGCGCGCAGATAGTCCATGAAATCGGCGGCGGCGCTGTTGGCGTCCACTTCGGTTTCGGGGCTGACGCCGAACATGTACATGGCCACCATGCGGTTGGACCAGGCCAGCAGTTGGGGCGCGCTGTCGGCGGGCAGGCCAATCATCTCGGCAATGATGATGGCTGGGATGGGCGCGGCAAAGGCCTTGATCAGGTCGATCGACGGTTCGCCCTCAAAGCCATCGATCATCTCATTGGCGAGCTTGACAATGCGCGGGCGCAATTGTTCGACATGGCGGGAGACGAAGGCGCGGTTGACCAGCGTGCGCAGCCGGGTATGGGCCGGAGCCTCAAGGTTGAGCAGGGAGTATTGCTCGGTCAGGTCGAAGGCGGCGGTGTGCGGCTTGGGTTCGGGCAGGCCGATCTCTTCGCGCGTGGCCACATGCAGGATTTCGCGACCGAAGCGCTTGTCGCGGAGCAGGGCGCTGACCTGCTTGAAGCCGGCAAAGCACCAGTGGCCATACTGCTCCCAGAAGAAGGTCGGTTCAGCCGCGTGCAGTCGGTCGTAAAAGGCATAGGGGTTCTGGAAGAACATCGGGTCGCGCGGATCGGCGCTGGCGCGGCGGTGGTCGGGTACGTCGGTGATCGGCTTGATCTGGAGAATGGCGGCCATGGGAGTCCGGTGTGGTGGTTTGGCGGTACAATAGGGTGCAGCGGCGGGCATGCAACGGGGTCTTGGCCCCGACAGGCGAATCCGCGCAGAAAATTAGTCGATTGGACAAGAGGCGGTTCGTCGGGTTGTTATTCAACCTGGGAGATCGACCATGAAATTTCTGTGCCTGATGTATTTTGAGCCCGACGCCTTTGCCGGTGTGACGCCCGACGAAATGCGGGGGATCGACGATGCCACCATTGCCCATGACCACAAGCTGCGGCAATCGGGGCATCTGCTGATTGCCTCGCCGCTGGAAGATGTCGCTACGGCAGCTAGCATCGACCGGCGCGACCGGATGCGGATGTCACAGCTGGACGGGCCCTTTGCGGAGGCCAAGGAGATGGTGGGTGGCTTTGTGCTGCTTGAGGCTGCCGATATGGCCGAGGCGCAGGCGTTGTTCGATGATGACCCTATTGCCGCCTATTGCCGAATCCAGATCCGGCCGCTGATGGAAGCGCATCGACACAGCGAAACCGGCGACGCCCGGCCTGAATTCCGCCCCGGCTGAGCGTTATGGTGCAGGGCGTGATCGTTGCAGCGGCGCTGGTTTGCGCCGCTGCGTGAGGCGATGACGCTGAAAACGCTTGGCAAGCCGGTGGCAATCATGTCTTGAAGGCGGCCAAATGACTGAGGACTTCTGCCATGAGCGACATCACCGTTTCCCAGGCTATCGATGCCATCTACGTCTCGATCAAGAACAACAACGAAGATCTGGACACCCATATCGCTGCCCTCAAGGCAGCCATGGCGCATGAAGGCGTCAAGGAAGCCGTGTTCGAGCCGGCCAAACTGGCCCAATCCAATCGGCAGGGGCGCAAGATCATGCAGTCCTATTTCAAGAAAAAGGGCGTACCCGTCGGCTTTACGGCCTAGGCCAATGCGGGTCGCTGTGGTCGCAGCAGAGCGCGCAGCAGCAAGCCGCTGAACAGTACAGCATTGAACATGGGGAACGCGGACACGGTCAACGGCAGGATACCCGTGGCTGTGTAATAGAGACCTACGCCCAGATCGACCAGTTGGATGCCCACCATGGTCTGCAGCCAGAGGGGCTCGACCTGCTGGCGCCGGGCCAGCACGACCAGCAGAACGCCAATGGCCAGGAAGCGTGCGGCGAGCATGCCGAGCAGGTAGAATCCGTCCGTGGGCACGGCATTGAGGCCCATCGTCTGGATGAAAAATGCAGGTGCGAGCAGCGTCAGCACGCCCAGAGCGAGTTGCGAGACTGCGATAAGTAGCAGGACGGTGCGGAGATAGGTCATTCCAGGTGCCTTTCGGATGTTGATTGCCGAAAGCTAGAACGCTTGCTATATAAAAGTAAGTAATTACAAAAAGTATAGCGATAATGCTGGATCCCCAGGCTGATTGCACGTTCGATTGCCCGGTTGCCGAGGCTGCTAGTGTCCTTGACGGGAAATGGACGACATTGATCTTCCGCGAGTTGCTCGGTGGTACCAAGCGGTACAGCCAGTTGCAGCGCGCCATCGTGGGGATCAGCCCGCGGATGCTGGCCATGCGGCTGAATGATCTGGAAAGCCGTGGGCTGGTCGCCAAGGCCATCTATCCGACGGTGCCGCCCAAGACGGAGTACACTCTGACCACACTCGGTCATTCGGTCGAGCCGGTGATCGCCGCCATGGCGCAGTTTGGTTCGCAGTTGCAGCAACGGGCAATTAACCCCTCGCATGGAGAATGATCACCGTGACGTTGGGCCTATTGAAGCGGGGGGCAATGCCGCCTATCTGTGCCTTTACCGCGCGTTAAGGCGGGATGGTCTGCAATCGGTCCGTCGCGCTGATTCGAATTCGACATGGTTGCGTCTGCCCGGATACGAGGTCCGGGCGCTGATCATGTTCCACATACAACGACACCGCTAGCCCGGTCCGCGACCCGGCACAGCAAAGGGGCACTACATGCGGGATCCGCACGATACATATATGAACACGCTCGTTCCGATGGTGGTGGAGCAATCCAACCGCGGCGAACGCGCCTTTGACATCTACTCGCGCCTGCTGCGCGAGCGCATCATTTTCGTGACCAGCGTTGTCGAGGACAACATGGCCTCGCTGATCGTGGCGCAGCTGCTGTTCCTCGAATCAGAGAATCCGAAAAAGGAAATCTCGCTCTACATCAACTCGCCCGGTGGCGTGGTGACCGCCGGTCTGTCGATCTATGACACGATGCAGTTCATCCGCGCGCCTGTCGCAACCATGGTGATGGGGCAGGCTGCCTCGATGGGTTCGCTGCTGCTGGCAGCCGGTGAAGCAGGCATGCGCACCGCGCTTCCCAATGCCCGCGTCATGGTGCACCAGCCTTCCGGCGGCTTCCAGGGTCAGGTTACCGACATCCTGATTCATGCCAAGGAAGTCGAGGGTTTGAAGCGTCGTCTTAATCAGATCTATGAGAAACACACGGGCCGCACTTACGAGGAAATCGAGAACGCTCTCGAGCGTGATCGCTTCCTGTCCCCCGAGGAGGCCAAGACCTTTGGCCTGATCGACAACGTATGGGACAAGCGCGTCGTTCCGGATGCTGCAAGCTGATTGCCCGGGCGTTAATCACAATGCTGATGCGCCGTGGACTGTGATCCCTGCGCGATTGCACCGAGCCGGATCGATCTTTAGGATCGGTTCGGCTTAGACTTTCTTTAGGCTCAAGCGTTACCGTCAGGAAATTGCTTGGTTTTGGAGGCGCTCTGCCTCCGGGAGTTACAGGATGTCCAAAGAGACAACGAACGGCGAAACCTCCAAGAACACGCTTTACTGCTCGTTCTGCGGTAAATCTCAGCACGAGGTTCGCAAGCTGATCGCCGGTCCGACCGTTTTCATCTGCGATGAATGCGTCGAGCTGTGCATGGACATCATCCGCGAAGAGAACAAGACCTCCATGGTCAAGTCCTCCGATGGCGTGCCGACACCTGCCGATATCTGCAAGGTGCTCGACGACTACGTCATCGGCCAGTTCCGCGCCAAGCGCGTGCTCTCCGTGGCCGTCCACAACCACTACAAGCGTCTGCACCATGCGTCCAAGAACCAGGACGTTGAACTGAGCAAGTCCAATATCCTGCTGATCGGGCCGACCGGTTCGGGCAAGACATTGCTGGCCCAGACGCTGGCGCGCATTCTGGACGTGCCCTTCACCATGGCTGATGCCACCACGCTGACCGAAGCCGGCTATGTCGGCGAGGACGTGGAAAACATCATCCTCAAGCTGCTGCAGGCCGCTGACTACAATGTCGAGAA
>JAHJOS010000178.1 GCA_018820005.1 Alphaproteobacteria bacterium
ATGCCGATGCGCTGCCGCTGCCCGCCGGAAAACGCATGCGGATAGCGCCCCACCGCCTCGGCGGGAATCCCCACCTTCTCAAGCGTCGAGATCACCTTCTCCTCGAGCGCCTTGCCCTTGGCAATCTTGTGGATGCGCAGCGGCTCGGCCACAATGTCGAACACCCGCATATTGGGGTTGAGCGAGCTCATCGGGTCCTGGAAAATCATCCTTATGTCCTGCCTCCAGGGCTTGAGCTGCCGCTTGTTGAGCGCCGTCAGCGCCACATCGGCTCCGCCCTGGGGATGGTAGGTCACGGTCCCCTCGCTCACCGGCTGCGCCTGGATGATGCAGCGGCCTAGCGTGGTCTTGCCACAGCCGCTCTCGCCCACAATGGCCAGCGTCTCCCCTGCCTCGACGGTCAGATTGATATCACTCAGCGCATCGAGCCGGCGCTCGGCGCCCATCAGCCCGCCCGAGAGCGTATAATGCTTGGAGACATGCTCCACGCTCAGCAGCCTGCTCATGCCATTGCCTCCGCCGTTTGCCGCGTCAGCAGATGGCAGCGCGCGTGGTGGCCCTCGCTCACTTCGGTCCGCGCCGGCCGCTCGCTGGCGCAGGGTCCAAACGCATGCGGGCACCGGCTGGTGAAGGCACAGCCCGTCGGCCGGTCCTTGGGCGCCGGCACCGTGCCCTTGATCGGATTGAGCCGCACCCGGTCGGCCTTGCGCGCCATCTTGGGGATCGAGTTCATCAGCGCCTGCGTATAGGGGTGCTGCGGCGCGCGGAACACGTCATAGACATTGCCCTGTTCCACCACATCGCCCAGATACATCACCGCCACCTCGTCGGCGATCTCGGCCACCACGCCCAGATCATGGGTGATGAACAGCATCGCCATGCCAAAATCGGCCTGCAACTGACGCAGGAGATCCAGGATCTGCGCCTGTGTCGTCACATCCAGTGCCGTGGTCGGTTCGTCGGCAATCAAAAGACGCGGCGTGCACGCCAGCGCCATGGCAATCATCGCCCTTTGCCGCAAACCGCCCGATAGCTCGAATGGATAGGCATCGGCGCGTTCCTTGGCGCCGGGGACACCCACCTGATCGAGCAGCGCCACCGTGCGGGCCCGCGCCTGCTTGCGGTTCACCCGTTCATGGATCAGCACCATTTCATCGATCTGGTCGCCGATCGTATGCACCGGCGACAGCGAACTCATCGGCTCTTGAAAGATCATGGCGATCTGATTGCCGCGGATCGCCCGCAGCGCCAGGCTGTCGGGCTTGAGCCGGGCAATATCGGTCTCGGCATCGCCCTCGGGCTGGAACAATATGCGACCATGCGGAATTTTCGCATTGGCGTCGAGCAGCCGCAGGATCGCCCGCGCCGTCACCGATTTGCCACAGCCGCTCTCGCCCACCAGCGCCAGCGTCTTGCCCGGCGTCAGCGTCAGATCCACCTGCCGCACGGCCTCGATATCGGCCTCATCAGGCGAGGAAAACACGATCGAGAGATCCTCGATGCGCAATATCGGTTGGGTCATGGTGTGACCTCCCACTGCAATCCAAACAAACCCGTCATTCGCGCTTCGGTACCGTCCACCCACCGGACCTCCCCTCTCCCCTTGCGGGAGAGGGTGGATCGGCCGCAGGCCGAGACGGGGGAGGGGTCCTTTTGCTGAAAGCGCATCGCACTACCGCCCATGCGGATCGGCCGCATCACGCAGCCCATCGCCAAAAAAGTTCATCGCCAGAATGATCACCACCACCGCAATGCCCGGCGTCAGCAGCCACGGCGCGGTCGCCAGCGTGCGGATGTTCTGTGCGTCCTGCAGCAGCGTGCCCCAGCTGACGATGGGTGCCTGCAGGCCCAGCCCCAGGAAGCTCAGCGCCGTTTCCGCCAGGATCATGCCCGGAATGGCCAGCGTCGCCGCCGCGATGATGTGGCTGGTAAAGCTGGGCACCATGTGCCGGGTGATGATGCGCCAGTCGCTGGCGCCATCAAGCCGCGCCGCCGTCACGAAATCTTCAGTCCTCAGACTAAGGAACCGCCCGCGCACAACCCGCGCCAGTTCGGTCCAGCCGATCAGGCTCAGGATCAGCGTGATCGCGAAATAGGTCTGCAGGGCGCTCCAGTCCTTGGGCATGGCAGCCGCCAGCCCCAGCCACAGCGGGATCGTGGGCATGGAGCGGATGAACTCCACCACCCGCATCACCGCACTATCGAACCAGCCACCGTAATAGCCGGCAAAGCCGCCAATGATGATGCCGAAGAACAGGCTCAACGTCACGCCCGCCAGCCCGATGCTGAGCGAAATCCGCGTGCCATGAATCAGCCGGCTCAGCAGGTCGCGCCCCAGCCGGTCGGCGCCCAGGATGTAGAAGGGATCGCGTGGATTTTCGAGGCCGAACAGCTTGACCGACATCGGGATCACACCGGCGAGCAGATAGGGCTTGCTGGGCGCCAGAAACTGCACCGGAAGCCGCTTTTCCTCATCGATCACAAAGGTTCGCCGCAGCGCCACTGGGTCGATTTCGGTCTTGTAGCCATTCACATAGGGCCCGAATTCCCAACCGCCATCGGCGTTCTGGGAAATAAAATGCAGTCCCTGTGGCGGCGCATAGGTGTAGCGGGCGCTATAGGTGCTGGGGTCGGTCGGCGCGAGGAACTCGGCCAGCAGCGCCACCATATAGAAGGCCACCACGATCCACAGGCTCACCAGCGCCAGCCTGTGCCGCCGGAACCGGCGCC
>JAHJOS010000179.1 GCA_018820005.1 Alphaproteobacteria bacterium
AGCAGCGGCTCGATTTCGGCGGCGCGGCCGTGAAAGATGAAGCTCGTGTTCCTGCGCTCTTTCAGCGCCAGCCGGGCCCCCTGCACTGCCACGCGCGGGCCGTGGTCCCCGCCCATGGCGTCTACCGAAATACGTATCGAGTCGGTCATGTTCGCCTGGATTCTGGCCCGCAAAGGCGGCTCGCCACAAGGATACTCAATCGCTTAAGCGGCGCAACCCCGCGCCGGACAGCGGCATCAGCTCTCGTCGAGGTCCCGCCTGAGCTTCTTGAGTGCGGCAAATGGATGAACCTCTTCGTCGGTCGGCTTGAACCCGGCATCTTCCAGGCTTTCGCCGGGCGCGCGGGGATAGGGATCGATGGCCAAGGACATGGTCTCGAGGATGAGATCGGTGAGATCGGCTTCGTTGCCATCGAAATGGTCCGGAATGTCCTCGCCTTCAAGATCGACAAAGACTTCGGCATCGGCCGGACCGGAGAATGCCTTCTCGGTGCCGGGGAGGAAGACGCGGTCGACGGGTTCGCCGATTTCCTGCACTACCGGCTCGAACGTGACGACGCTCTGCTGCACAATGACGGCGCTGAGGCGTCCGGTGACGCGGATACCGCCCTTGAAGCGGACGGCGTGCAGCTTGATTTCGAGACGGTCGATGGAAACCACATCGAGGGCTTCGGCAAGCTGATCCCGCTCGTCCTTGTCGACCGTCAGATTGAGGTCGCGGCCGGCAGTCGGCATGGAATCGAGGCGGATGGTGGCGTCAGTGATCCGCAGGCGGGGTCGGGGTGTGCTCATGCAGCCGCTCCCAGTTCGAGCTTGCCGCCCACAATCGAGGCGGTCGGCTGGCGGTCGAGCCGCGCCGCTCCCTCGAACAGATAGGCGGTCAGGTTCTGCGTGGCCGCGTCGCTGCCATCCTCGAACAGATTGCGGCGGATGACGGCCTCGACTTCGGCGCGATCGTCACGATCCATGGCCTCGGTGAGGCTGGTCATCAGGCCGTAGAAGGCATTGGCCATCTTCTTGATCCGCTTGGGAACGGCGAGGTCCCCTACCCCCATCTCGCGCAGCGAGCGGTCCATGTCCTTGAAAAACAGGTCAAAGACCGCCTGCGAAAAGTCGCTCACCTGCTTGCCCTCGTCGTGCAGGCGCCGGAACAGCAGGGCCAGATGCAGGCTGATCATGTCGAAGCGGCCGGTGACAGTGTCGGGGATCCCCCAATCGGTGTAGAAAACCGGCTGCCGGGATTGCGCCACAATGGCAGCATAAACGGCGTAAACCGCGTCCGAGGCAGTGTTTTTGCGGAACAGGTTGAGGATCATCTTGTGGGTGCTCGCGTCCTCTGCTGATCAAAAAGCTGCTGGACCGGAGGGAGGTACCCAAGCCCAAAGCCAGCTTGCCAGCAATGGCATTTGGCAGCTAAACAGTCCGGCGTCTGCAGTTCAACGACTGCCCGGGCGCCAGTTGCGTGCCTATAGTCGAGAGCAATCGGGAAAGTCAAATTATGCCTTTTAGCGCCAAACGCCACATTTTCCCGATCTCGGCAGCCGTCGCACTGAGCCTGACGCTGAGTGCCTGCGGCAGCGGCATGGCACTGACCACACAGCGCACGCAGGGCTACGAGATCTCCCAGGATGCGCTGGCGCAGATTCGTCCCGGCCAGAGCCAGGCCCTTGTGGTGACGGTGCTGGGTTCGCCGCAGACGACGAATGCCTTCGGCCAGGAAACGGCCTATTACTACGTGCAGACCAAGATCGAGCGCACAGCATTCGGCATGGATATGATCAAGGACCGGACGGTTCTGGCGATCTACTTCGACAAGAACAAGAAGGTTGCCGACAAGGCAGTTTACGGCGCCAAGGACGGCAAGGTGTTTGCCATCGAATCGCGCCGCACGGCGTCGTTTGGCATCGATCGCAGCTTCATCGAGTCTCTGCTGTCCTCGATCTAGGTCGCGAGGCGGCCGGTTCTCTTCCTGAAATCACCGTAGGCCAGCGCCAGAATGGCGATGGCGGCGATCGGGATGGCGATGATGTTGATCGTCTCCCAGCCGACCAGCTCAAGCAGCAGGCCTGAGCTGACCGAGGCAACGGCCATCAGCCCGAAGACCAGTTGCTCGTTGAGGCCCTGCACGCGTGCAGCCTCCTCGGGGCGATAGGTCTCGGTCAGCAGCGCCGTCGAACCGATGAAGCCAAAGTTCCAGCCGGCCCCCAGCAGCACCAGCGCCAGGTTAAAATGCAGCACGCTGGTGCCGGTCAGCGAGATGATGGCGCCGCCGGCGATCATGACGAGGCCAAGACCGGCGGTGAGGTGAGAGCCCAGCCGCGTGATCACCCAGCCGGTAATGAAGCTGGGCGCAAACATCGAGACCACGTGCCACTGGATGGCAGTCGTCGCGTCAAGGCTGGAGTGGCCGCAGACATAGACCATGGCGAGCGGCGCGGCGACCATCACCAGCGTCATCAGGGCGTAGCTGGTCGTGGCCGAGATGATCGGGATCATCACATCGATCGAGCGCAGCAATTGCGGAATGCTGCGACCCTCGTGGCCAACGCGTTTTTCCACCGTGGGGGCAAGCCTCGCCTGGCTCAGGACGGTGGTGGTGACAACGGCGAGCGCGGCCATGATGAGGAACGAGCCGGCGAACGGCGCGCCGGGAATGACATCCCTGGTCAAGCCGCCCAGTCCGGGGCCGATGAAGCCAGCGAAGACGCCGCCGAGCATGACCCAGGAAATGGACCTGGCTTTCCAGTCGAGCGGCACGCTGTCGGCGGCGGCGAAGCGATACTGGTTGCCGAAGGCATTGGACATGCCGACCATGAACAGCCCGACGCAAAACAATACGAAGCTCTGCATCATGATGGCAGTTGCGGCGATCAGGCCCGCCGGCAGGCTGAGCGAAGCGCCAAGCATGAAGCCCTGACGGCGGCCGAGCCGGTGAATGAGGAAGGTGGCAATGCCGCTGGTGACAGCAAGGCCAATGACCATGGCGGTGACCGGCAGGGTGGCCAGCGAGCGGTCGGGAGCCAGCGTGGCGGCGGCAAGTCCGCCTACCGCGATGACGATAGCGCCGTTCGAGCCGTTCAGCGCCTGGCTGACCGACAGCAGTGCGATTGTTCGAACCGGATTATCTGCCATTTTCATGCCTCGTCCCCGCTGCAGCGCTTAGCGGCTTGGACGGGGGCCGGTCAACTGGCCAGAAGGCTATGGCGCCGGCCGTTCGATGGTCTTGGCGATGGTATCGAGCACACCATTGACCAGCGAAGGTGCATCGTCCTCGTAGAAGGCCTTGGCGACGTCGACATATTCGGTGATCACGACGCCCGAGGGGATGTCCTGGCGGCGCAGCAGCTCGAAGGCGGCAGCGCGGAGGATGGCGCGCAGCGTCGCATCGATGCGCGATACCGGCCAGTCAGCGGTCAGCGCCGCGTCGATGGCG
>JAHJOS010000180.1 GCA_018820005.1 Alphaproteobacteria bacterium
AGCCATCTCCATTCACCGCCGCCAATTGCCGTTTTCGGATGTGCTGGCGACGGTATTCCTGTCACCGCTGGTGCTGCCCACCATCATCTATGCCATCGGCATGCTGATGTTCTGGAGTTCCGTGTTCGGACCGGTAACGCCGCTCACGCTGGCGCTCAGTCACACGGCAATTGCTCTTCCTTACGTAGTCCGCACGACGCTGGCGGTGCTGGCTGAATCGGACCCCTACCTTGAGGAAGCCGCTCGCACCATGGGCGCCAACCGGCTGCAACGTCTTTGGTTCGTGGTGGTGCCGCAGTGCATGCCCGGGCTGGCGGCCGGTGCGTTCTTTGCATTCAACATCTCGTTTGACGAGGCTGTGCTGTCGCTTTTCCTGCGCGGGCCTACCTTGACCACCCTGCCCGTACAGATTTACGGCCAGCTCGAATTCTCGCCTGACCCATCGGTGGCGGCGGTTTCGACCATCATGATTGCCTTGACCATCGTGCTGATCTTCGTGATCGACAGGATGCTCGGCCTCACCCGTTTTGCGAGCACCTGACCATGGCCAATGTCCGACTGACCAATATCCGCAAATCCTTCGCCAAGACGCAGGTACTGCACGGCATCTCACTTGATATTGCCTCGGGCGA
This sequence comes from Alphaproteobacteria bacterium, assembly GCA_018820005.1. Lineage (GTDB taxonomy): Bacteria > Pseudomonadota > Alphaproteobacteria > Rhizobiales > Devosiaceae > Devosia. Next base: position 633 of record JAHJOS010000180.1, read on the forward strand.
GTTCATTTCACTGCTCGGCGCTTCGGGCTGCGGCAAGACCACCTTGCTGCGCATGGTTGCAGGGCTCGAGAGTGTCACCGCCGGGGGCATCGAGATCGATGGTCGCGACGTGACGACGCTGCCGCCCGAAAAGCGCGACATCGCGATGATGTTTCAGTCCTATGCGCTGCTGCCGCACCTCAGCGTCAGTGAGAATGTCCGGTTCCCGCTGCGCATGCGCGGCGTCGGGACCCGCGAGGAGCACCAGGAAAAGGTCAAGGCAGCGCTCGAAACCGTGCAGCTGGCCCATCTGAGCGAGCGCAAGCCGCGCCAGCTCTCGGGCGGACAACAGCAACGCGTCGCGCTGGCGCGGGCCATCGTTTCGCAACCCAAGGTGCTGCTGCTGGATGAGCCGCTGAGCAATCTGGACGCCCGCCTGCGCGAGGACATGCAGGTGGAGCTGATCGAAATTCACCAGCGCCTCGGGCTAACGACCATTTTCGTGACACATGACCAAGAAGAGGCGTTGAGCCTTTCGGATCGGATCGTGCTGCTCAATGCCGGGAAGGTGGAGCAGCAGGGCACGCCCGACGAGATCTATAATCAGCCGACGACCAGCTTTGCGTCCAACTTTATCGGCTCGGCCAATCTGGTGCCTGCCGACATCATTGACGGTCCCCAAGGGCCGACAGCCAAACTGGATGATGGCCAGATGCTGGCGCTCGACCAACAGGTTACCACCCGCGGCCGTGCCACCCTGGCACTGCGGCAGGAAGACCTGACGCTGAGCACCGCCGGCGCCGGCCCAAGGGCCAAAGTGCGAACCCGGGTGTTTCTGGGCGCCCGGAACCGCTATGTCATGACACTGGCCGGTCACCCGCTGCGGGCGCTGACGGCCAACGACCTCGACTTCGCCAATGGACAGGACGTAAACCTTGCCATTGATCCAGCGCGTATCCGCGTCATAGCCGACTGACCTTCATCGGGATTTCCATCATGAGTTTTGAAACACGCCTGTTCATCAATGGGGAATATGTCCAGGGTCAGGGCCCCGCACTGGCCGCGCATGAGCCCGCAACGGGCAAGAAGCTGGCCGATATTGCATCGGCAGATCGCAGCCAGGTTGATGCGGCGGTGATGAGCGCTCACGCTGCATTTGCGCGCTGGAGCCAGACGACGCCCAAGGAGCGCAGCCGCGCCCTATTGCGCATTGCTGATGCCATCGAGGCGCATTCGCATGCGCTGGCAGATGTGGAATCGGTCAACGCCGGCAAGCCATGGCGCTATGTTCAGGCCGGCGAGCTGGCCAATGTCGCTGACGTGTTCCGCTTCTTTGGCACGGCGGCGCGCAATGTTCCCGGTATCGCCGCCAATGGTTTCCGCTCCAGCCGGCACACCAGCATGCTGCGGCGCGATCCACTGGGTGTGATCGCCTCGATTGCGCCATGGAATTACCCGCTGCTGATGGCAGCCTGGAAGATCGCGCCGGCCATTGCCGCTGGCAATACAGTGGTGATCAAGCCATCTGAGAACACACCGCTCAGCCTGTTGCTGCTGGCCTCGATACTGGCCGAGTTCCTGCCGCCGGGCGTGGTCAATGTGGTGTGCGGCGATGGCCCTGAGGTCGGCCAGACGCTGATCACACACCCGCTGGTCCGCATGATCTCGCTGACCGGCGATGTGCGCACCGGGCGCGCCGTGCTCAAGGCCGCTGCCGGCGACAGCATCAAACGCACCCATCTCGAACTGGGCGGCAAGGCGCCCGTGATCGTGTGTGCCGATGCAGACGTCGATGTGCTGGTCGAAACACTGCGCGAAGCCAGCTTCTATAATGCCGGACAGGACTGCACGGCTGCCTGCCGGATCTTTGTGGACAAGTCCATCGCGCAGCAGGTGACCGACAGGCTGTCGAACATGATCGGCTCGCTGGTCTATGGCGCACCAGAGCGAAATGACGTGGAGTTCGGCCCGCTGATCACCGGCGCGCAGCGCGATCGGGTGGCCGGATTTGTCGACCGCGCCCGCGCCGATGGCGCCGATATCGTGGCTGGCGGCAAGACACCCGAGCAGGACGGCTATTACTATCAGCCAACCCTGGTGTCGGCGCCGATCGGATCGGAGATCGTGCAGAAGGAAGTGTTCGGGCCGGTGCTCACCATCACCGCGTTCGATGAACCGGCGACGGCGCTGGAATGGGCCAATGCCTCGGAATACGGGCTGGCCTCGTCGGTGTGGTCGCGCGACAGCGTGCAGGCAATGAACATTGCCAATGCGCTGCAGTACGGCGTCACGTGGGTCAATACCCATGGTGTGTTCGCGACCGAGATGCCGCATGGTGGCATGAAGAACTCAGGCTACGGCTCGGACCTCTCCATGCAGTCGCTGATGGACTATACCCAGGTTCGGCACATCATGGTCGCTTCCTGAGGACCGCAGAAAGAGTGCGTTGAATGGGCCGGTCTGATAGAGGAAGCGCCATGCGCATCCTCGACATGACAACCTTTGTCGCCCTGGCGCGGCACCGCCATTTCGGCCGTGCCGCGCAGGAGCTGCATACGACCCAGCCGGCCATTTCCATTCGCCTGGCGGCGATGGAGGACGAATTTGGTTATCGGCTGATGCATCGCACCGGCCGCAATTTTTCGCTGACGCCGCAGGGGCAGCGGGTCCTTGAGACCTTCCAGGCGATCCTGAGTGCCTATGATGGGCTCAAACAGGAGTTGGCCGGGGAAACGGCAGTGGCGCCCAAAGTGGTGCGGATCGGCGTGATTGACTCGGTCTCATCGACCTGGATGACGCCGTTCGTGGAAGCGTTGCACGCGGCCTACCCGGCTCTCAAGATCGAATTGACCGTCGAAGGGACCAAAAGCCTGATCGATGGCATGAACCGGGGCGATTTTGATGTGATCTTTGCCGTCGACCCGGCGATCGGCGACAGCTTCCGCAGCTTCACCTCCTGTGTGCTGCAGATGACCTGGGCCGGGTCTCCCAAGATTATCGATCCAGACCGCATCTATAGCGTGGACGATCTGGCGGGCATGCCGATCATCACCTTCCCCAAGGACACGCCACCCTACAGGATGATTGCGCCGTATTTTCAGGACGAGCAGATCCTGGCGGGTAAGTTGACCAGTTCGAATTCGCTCTATTCCATCATCAACCTGCTGATCGATGGATTTGGGGTTGGGGCTATTCCTACCGTGACCATCAAGCGCGAGCTCAAGATGGGGCTGCTGAACCCCATTCGGGTAACCAAGCATTTCCCGGCAATGCCGATCATCGGCACCTACCAGGCGATCAGCGACACCGGCCTGATCCTGCGGGTTGTCGAGCAGGCGCGACTGAGCGCGGCGCTCTATTGCGCGACGGTTGACCCCAGTATGGCCTGGGTGGACTGAGACGGCCCTCGCCGCAGCGCCAATGCATTGCTACCGGTTCGACCTAGCCGCACTTGGCAAGCACCTGAGCAATCATGGACTTGGAGCCTCTGGCGCCGAACACGTGACTGTCGAAGACCTCCAGACCACCAGAACCCTGCCGGACAAAGGCGACACGGATATCGGAGCGGGCGCCCTGAGCAATCCTGGCCCATTGCCGGGCAACCGGGCCGCGGATGACTGCCGAGGAGCCGTCCAGATGAATCAGCGGCATGTCCTGGGCAAAACTGGTTCCGCTGGCATTCGATACCTTGCTGCCCGGAGCCGGATCAGGGGTTATGGCCAGGCTCATTGTCGATGCACTCGCGACACTCGTTGCCGGTTTGCGGACCCAGAAACCCATGGCGAGCTGGCCACTGCGACAGGCAAACTGGAACTGCGCATCACCGGTATCGAGCCAGGCGATCGGGGTGGCGCCGCCTTCGTAGCTCCAGGTGCCGGCGGTGGCGGGCGCGACCAGCAAGAGGCAGAAGGCGGCGGCGAGGAACTTGCGCATGACGAATCCGGAAAGAGCGACGAAGGCTGCACTTCGGGGCAAACTTGCTAACATTGGGTTTCGCTCGAGCGGTGTTGATCGAGCTGGCCCCAGGCGGCGGGATACGCCGCGCCAGGCTGCTCACGGCTCCCGTCCGACTATTTCTGTGTCTGCTGACGTAGGGCCTTCTGCAAATGGCACGAACTGGTGTAGTCACTGCGGCCAATGCTTACGCCGCCTGAACAGGATCGATTTCGCATGACCATTGCCACTCTCGTCACCCACTCGGGCGGCTTCCATGCCGATGAACTGCTCAGCAGCGTTGTCCTGTCCCGGCTCTATCCCGAGGCAGAGATCGTCCGCACTCGGGCACCGGAGTGGCTGACGCCCGGCGAGGATCGGATCATCTATGATGTCGGTGGCGCCTATGATGCGGACAAGGGTATTTTCGATCATCACCAGCGCGGCGCGCCACTGCGTGAGAACGGCCAGCCCTATAGTGCGTTCGGCCTGATCTGGCGCCATTTTGGCCGGGCCTATCTGGCGGCTTCTGGCATTGGTGCGGACCACATTGAGACCGTGCACGCCGCATTTGACGCCGATTTCGTAGTGCCGGTTGATTTGACAGACAATGGCGTATTGAGCCCGACGGGGCCGCTGGCTGACCTGACCTTGCCGGTGCTGCTGGAAACGCTCAAGCCGGTTTTCGACGACAATACGCCGGGCGCCGATGATCGCGCGTTCATGGGCGCACTGGCAGTTGCCCGCCAGTTTGTCGAGGCCAATATTGCCCGTCATGCTGCAAAGCTGCGGGCGCAAGGCATCGTACTGCAGGCAATCACGGCGGCCGGCGCATCGCGCGTGCTGGAACTGCCCATGGGCATGCCGTTCAGGCCCTCTATCATCAAGGCCGGCGCTGACCATCTGCTGTTCGTAGTGCATCCACGCGATCGCGACTGGTGCCTGACGACGATCCGTCGCGGCGACGAAGGCTTTGAGACCCGGGCCGATTTGCCGGCGAGCTGGGCAGGCCTGACCAATGCGGCGCTCGAAGCGGCATCGGGTGTTGTCGGGGCCACGTTCTGCCACAACGGGCGCTTTGTGGCCGCAGC
>JAHJOS010000181.1 GCA_018820005.1 Alphaproteobacteria bacterium
CAAGGGGATTACCGGACTGGTGGGCGGCGCCAATATTGCGCCGGCTGACCGCGGCGTTGAGACGCTCTACTGTCCGCTGCCGGCCAGGTGGTGTGGCTGGACAATGAAACCCAGATTGATGCCGTTACAGCGGTGTCAGGCTCGGGGCCCGCCTATGTGTTTCATCTGGTAGAGGCGCTGGCTGCCGCTGCGCGCGAGCAGGGGCTGTCGCCCGCTGTCGCTGACCGGTTGGCGCGGCAGACCGTGATTGGCTCGGCTGCCCTGCTTGAAGCCGATTCCTCGGCGCCATCGGTGCTGCGCGAGAATGTCACGTCGCCCAATGGCACCACGGCGGCCGGGCTGGCCGTCTTGATGGGAGAGCCGGGCCTAACCGACCTGATCAGCCGGACAGCCGCAGCGGCGCGCAAGCGCAGCGAAGAACTCGGACGCAGCTAGCAAGCAAAGAAAAGGGCGCGTTCCCTCCAATGGACGCGCCCCTCCCTCACAAAATCGTCGGTTCGTTTCAGGCCGCGGTGAGATTGTCCGCAGCCGACTTACCGGTGCGCTTGTCCTTGACGATCTCGTAGTTGATCTTTTGACCTTCATCGAGACCATTCAGCCCTGACCGCTGAATGGCGGAGATGTGGACAAAGACATCGGCCCCGCCCTCGTCGGGCTGAATGAAACCGTAGCCTTTTTGACCGTTGAACCACTTTACGGTGCCAGTTGCCATGATGCGCGTTCCCTCGTGCAGTCTGCTGGTAGGCTGTCAGGGCCACTATTGGTCCTGACGTTGAGCGATATCGAACTATCGGAAGTTGACGTCAGCAGAGGCGAATGGACGTTCGCGAGTTCAGATCGGTCGGCCGCAATATTCGATCCGATCAGCTTAGCGAGAAAAACTTGGCCGTTCAATACTCCGTGTAGGCATGACAAATGGCCCGGCGGGAACGCATTTCCTGCCAAGTCAATATCGATCCTAGTCAAGTATTTGCGTCGAACCAACAAGATCCGGCGCCGCCAAAAGCAAGACATTGCAGTCCACCATCGGGGCTGCTACGCCGGCGCTTCGGCCGTGCCATGCCATGGGGGCGTGGCGCGGCGACGCTGGCAATGTAGCGCAAAATGCGGTGCTGGGAACACATGGTGTCGTCCTTGCGGCGCCGGGCGCAGCTGGCCTCTTGCGTTCGCCGTGTTTTTCAGTCAAATCCGCTCGCTGGGCGATTGGGCCCTTGCTCCCCGAGAACATATCGTCTTGACCAAGGCGTTTCATTCTTCTGGCGATGTGATCGCCGACCGCCGTGCCGGCTACGCAAAGATGCTGGCCGAGAGCGGCGACATTGCTGCAGCCGCCGATCTGATGGCGCAGGCGCTCGACCTGGTGCCCGACTGGGCTGCGGGTTGGGATCTGCGTGGCAGTTATTGCGAGAAGGCGGGCGATATTGCCGGTGCGATTTCGGCCTGGCGGCACCTCGAAGCGCTCGATGACGCCGGCGTCTTTGGCGCGCAACTCAAGCTGGCTGTGCATGGGGCAGGGCCCGCCGGTCAGGGCACCGCCGTCAGCTATGTCGAGGCGCTGTTTGACCAATATGCGCCGCAGTTCGAGCAATCGCTCGTTGGCAAACTGGGCTACCGCGTGCCCGAAATGCTCGATGAGATGGTCACTGCGGAAATGGCGCGGCTGGGCATCGAAAGCTTCAAGCGCGGGCTCGATCTGGGGTGTGGCACCGGGCTGATGGGAGAACGCCTGCGCAACAAGGTCGGTCATCTCGAAGGCATCGACATTTCAGCTGCCATGATTGCCGAGACAGCCCGCAAGGGCATTTATGATCAGCTCGACAAGGCCGAGCTGGTGGCGGCGCTCAATGCGCGTCGCGCCGATGCCGATCTGGTGACGGCAGCCGATGTCTTTATCTATTGCGGCGCGCTGCAGCCGGTGTTGGCGGCGCTGGTGCCGGCTTTACGGCCCGCCGGGCTGGTGGCGTTCTCTCTCGAAGCCCATGACGGTGAGGAGGCGGTGTTTCTGCGCCCGTCGCTGCGCTATGCCCATGGTGTCAATGCCACGCGCGATGCGGTGATCGCTGCAGGGCTCGAAATCCTGCGCTTTGAGACGGTTGTGCTGCGGTTTGATCGCGGCGCGCCGATCACCGGCATTATCGTGCTGGCGCGCAAGCCGCCCAATGAGCTGACGGCAGCCAATGATGGCAGCCATGCCGGTGGGGATGTCGCCGCTTAGGCGGTAGCCAGACCCAATGGCAACCCGTTAGGGTCAGCGCACTCAATCAGGTGCTGCCAATGAACGCCGTCAATGCCATTCGTTTCGACTTTCGCTCCGATACCGTCACCAGACCGTCTGCCGGCATGCGCGCCGCCATGGCCGAAGCCGAGGTGGGTGACGATGTGTTTGGCGATGATCCCACGGTAAAGCAACTTGAGCAGCGCATGGCCGCGATGCTGGGCAAGGATGCGGCCCTCTTTGTCCCCTCGGGCACCCAGTCCAATCTTTTGGCCCTGATGAGCCATTGTGGACGGGGTGATGAATATATCGCCGGGCAGCACGCACATCTCTATCACCACGAGGCCGGTGGTGCTGCGGTGCTGGGCTCGATCCAGCCGCAGCCGATTGCCCATCAGACCGATGGCACGCTGGCGCTGGCCGAGATTGAAGCCGCCATCAAGCCCGACGACAGCCACTATGCCCGCACGCGGGTGATTGCTCTCGAAAACACCTTTGGTGGCCGCGTGCTGCCCATGGGCTATATGGCGGATGTGGCTGACATCGCCCAGCGCCATGGCCTGGGCCTGCATCTGGATGGCGCGCGGGCGTTCAATGCCTGCGTTGCGCTGGGCGTCGACATCGCCGAGTTTACCGCGCCTTTCGACAGCGTCTCGATCTGCCTCTCCAAGGGTTTGGGGGCGCCGGTTGGCTCGGTGCTGATCGGTCGGCAGGATCTGATCGATGCAGCCCGACGCACCCGCAAGATGCTGGGCGGTGGTATGCGCCAGTCCGGCATTCTGGCAGCCGCCGGGCTCTATGCCCTCGATCACAATATTGCGCGGTTGGCCGAGGACCACCGTCGCGCCAAACGGCTGGCCGAGGGCCTGTCGGCCTTTCCGGCGATCCGGCTCGCCATGCCGGATACCAATATCATCTTCGTGGACATGGCCCCCGATGTCGGTCAGCGCTTCATGGCCTTTCTGCAGGAGCAGGGCGTGGGCATTACCGGCACCTATGGCCAGCAGCGCTGGGTGACCCATCTTGATGTCGATGACGCGACGGTCGAGGGGGCGCTGGCGGTGGTGGCGGACTTCTTCGCGGCCTAGATGGGGCGCGTGGGGCTTGGCCCCACGCGCGAGTTCCTCAGGCCTTGTCCAGCGCCACCCGAATGGCCAGTTCCACCGGCCAATAGTCGCCGTCGGGCCGGTCGATCTGGAGGGGTTGGCGCGGCAGCAGCGCCGGCTGGGCCATGAACTTGACGTTCGTGCCAAGGTTGCGCTGCGCCGCATGCACCAGGAAGGGATGGCACAGGAATACCGTGCCAGCCGGGCCGGTTGCCAGGGCTTCTCGGCCGGTGTCGAACCAGTCCGGCCGGTCTGCGATCATGTCGCGCAGCGAGCGTCCGACATCGCCGGCCGGGGCCAGATAGTGCGCGACCTCCAGATGCGAGCCCAAGCGAAGCCGGGTGGGTGCATCGACCTCCCCGACATCGGAGAACAGGAACAGCATCAGCAGCGCCCGTCCCCGGGAGTGGACGTTGACGCGCCAATCGAGAAAATCCGGCGCGTCATGTCTAAAGCTGGCGTCGACATGCCAGCCGGTGTCGCCCGCATCGGTTGGTGACGGGAAGCGAATTGGGAAGGTACCAAGGCTCCCACGGGGCAGCCAGCGGTCAGGTCCGACCAGCTGGTCATACGCCTGGTGCAGGGCCGGGGTATTGGCGATCTGCTGAAAGATCGGCTGAGCAAAATCGCCCAGGCGCACGACGGGCTGGGTCCAGGTGGTGCGGTCATCGGGATTGCAGCCGCTGGCTGCCCAGAGGATGGAACGGGCCTGGGCCGCCAGGTCGGACGAAAAGGCATTGTCGAGGCGCACAAAGCCGTCGGTGATAAAGCAATCGATCTGCGCTTGCGTGAGCGCGGGCAAGTTATCAGGCATTTGAAAAGTCCATGAGTTTGCATGGTCGCTGCCGCGACCGGGTGAACAGGTCTGCTGCTCAGCGGGCTGCGCTCGATAGCGCCGATCAGGCGCGCAAGTGGACGGCGAACATCATCATGGTGCCGTCAGTATCGTAGGGGCTGACAGGGCTGTCAATTGCTATGGATCTGACGGGCACCACGGTGCGGGACGGACAGTGCGGCATCGCTGATCGCTAAAACAGGCCGTCCTCGTCGGATCGGAGGGCCTTTGCGATGAAGTCCTCGGGATCAACCGTGAAGGCCTGGTAGAGCCTGAAATGGTCGGTCCGGTCGTATTGGGTCTCAATCAGGCCCCTGCGCGTGATCTCGAGCAGGCGCGCGCCCGGCACGGCCATCAGTATGGGCGAATGGGTGGCCATGATGACCTGGGAGACGGCGCTCTGCTGCACGCCATGGAGGATGCGCAACAGCTCAAGCTGGCGCTTTGGCGATAGGGCACTTTCCGGTTCGTCCATGAAATAGATGCCCTGGCGGGCCATCCGCTCCTCAAAGAATTTGAGGAATCCTTCGCCATGGCTCCACGACAGATAGTCGGGCGGCGCGGCGTGGGAATCCAGTGCCGCCTGGTCAAGGTAGCGCGCCACCGAGAAGAACGACTCCGCCTTGAAGAACCAGCCATTGGTGAGCTTGGGCAGCCAGGCCGCCCGCAGGGATTGCGCCAGTCCGGCGCCGCTTTTGTCGACGGCACCTGAGTGGTCGAGCGGCCTATAGCCCTTGCCGCCGCCGGCCTCGTCATAGCCGCTCAGCGCAGCAATGGCTTCAATCAAGGTGGATTTGCCGCTGCCGTTCTCGCCGATCAGAATGGTGACCGGGGTGGTGAAGCGCAGTTCGAACTCGGGGTCCTGCAGCCAGGGCAGATCAAAAGGATAGTCGGTGCGGGTGCCGACGCCATCGCCGTATAGGCTGACGCTCCGCAGGAAAGGGGCAGGTAGGCTGCTGGCACGGGACTTGCGCATCAGAGGAACCTCCCATTTGGTAGCGTTCCAGTTGGCGCGCACCGCACCATTGCGTCAAGTCAGGCATGACCATCGGCACGCAGGGCGCGCCGATGGTCTCAAAGCTCTATCAGGCCGCGAAATAGCTCTGCAGCGAGCGAACCGTCAGGCTCCCCTTCTGTAGGGCAACGATCCCTTCCACTGCGGCGAGCGCGCCGTCGATGGTGGTGTAATAGGGGATCTTGGCCAGCAGCGCCGTGCGGCGGATGTCGCGGCTGTCGCTGATCGATTTCATGCCGTCAGTGGTGTTGATCACCAGCTGCACGCCGCCGTTCTTCATGGAGTCCACGATGTGGGGCGGCCTTCGAGCACCTTGTTGATTTTGACCGCGGCAATGC
>JAHJOS010000182.1 GCA_018820005.1 Alphaproteobacteria bacterium
ATCATCGGGATGCACGGAATTGAGCCGGTCCCAGTTGCCGACGCGCCCCCGTTGGCCGGTGTTGCGCCACCATTCGACCTCGTCCCGGATCTCGCCGTTCGCCTCGGTCGTCCAGATGACGACATCGAACATCTCGCGCAGGGCGGCAATCAGGCCCTCGCGCTGCTGCAGCGCCAGCATGCCCTGGCGGATGTCGGTGACATCCATGGCCACGCCCACCAGCCGCTCGGGTCGCCCGTCGCGGGAATGGATCAGCCTGCCATGGCTTTGCACCCAGCACAGCTCGCCATTGGGCCGCAGCACGCGATACTCGCGGTCCATCAGCACGTCGCTGGCTGCCACCTGCGCGGGATTGCGGAAATCCTGCTGATCGTCAGGGTGGATCAACTGCTCGAAGTGATCGAGACTCTGCCGGTCGGGAGCGTGTTCGACGCCCAGGATGCGCGACATCCCTGGCGACCAGGTGAAGTGGCCTGCGTCCAGCAGCCACGTCCACGTCCCAATTCCATGAGCTTCGATCAGTTCAAGCGACTCACTCGGGCTCAGGCCCGGCGCCCTCTCGCTGATCATGTGACTGAATCAGCCTCGTCAGAACGTTTCATCTATTCCCTCTTTCGGCCCCCCAAATGGGCCTTATTCGAGCCACCCGGCAGTAGTCGGGCAGTCAGCTTGATGTCGGCACAGATCCGTGGGAGCTGTGACCGCTATGTCCTGCAGACGTCTGCAGCAGTCCGGTATAGCAATACGCCGATATATACTTAAACCGATCAGCAAGAATCCCAGACACGCAAAATCGAACGAGAAAACATGTTGAGGAACGATTGCTGTTCCGACTAGTCTATTGGCTATGCGGCTGAAAACGTGCCGCTGGCTAGTGGCGGCCATCCATGGTGTGAGCAGGAGGCCCTTTGCCGGGCGGCATCTGAACGGAAAACGTGCGACTCGGGAAGAGTCTTTTTGGCCGCGCCCGAAATCTTTCCACTTCCGATCAGCTTTTGCGCCGCCGAAGCCGTCTCTGGCGCCCTGGGCAGCATTTGTGTCCATCCGGCCGCCGACTCATCTAGGGTCTGCACGGATTTCAGAGGGAGAATTTCATGGATTATCGATTGCTCGGCCGGTCGGGGCTCAAGGTGTCATCGCTGGCTATTGGCACGGCGACGTTCGGTGGCGACGGACTCTGGGGCGACACCGACACGCGCGAGGCACAGCGTCAGATCGACCTGTGTCTCGATCACGGCGTCAATCTCATCGATACCGCCAATGTCTACTCCAGTTCGGTCTCCGAGCAGATCATTGGCGAGGCCCTGAGCGACGGGCGGCGCGACCGCGTCCTGCTGGCCACCAAGGTGCGCTTTCCCACCGGCAAGGGGCCGAACGACCGTGGCCTGTCGCGCTGGCACATCATCCGCGAGTGCGAAAACTCGCTGAAGCGCCTCAAGACCGATGTCATCGATCTCTACCAGGTGCATCAATGGGACGGCCAGACACCGCTAGAAGAGACGATCGAGGCCCTCGATACGCTGATCAAACAGGGCAAGGTGCGCTATGTCGGCTGCTCGAACTATTCCGCCTGGCACCTGATGAAGGCGCTTGCGGTTGCCGACGCGGCGCATCAGCAGCGCTTTGTCTCCCAGCAGATCCACTACACGTTGCATTCGCGCGAGGCCGAGTACGAACTCGTGCCGCTCGGGCTGGATCAGGGCGTCTCGCTGCTGATCTGGTCGCCGCTCGCCGGCGGCTGGTTGTCGGGCAAATATACCCGCAGCAGCACGCCATCGAGTGGCCGTCAGGTCACCGGCTTCAAGGAGCCGCCCATCTATGATCCGGAAAAACTCTGGGACATTGTCGACGTGATCAATGAAGTGGCCGGCGCGCACGGTGTTTCCGGCGCCCAGGTGTCGCTGGCCTGGCTGCTGCAGCGGCCGCTGGTCGCCTCGGTGATCATCGGCGGCCGCAATATCGAGCAGTTCGAGGACAATCTGAAAGCTGCGGATCTCACGCTGAGCGCCGACGAGGTGGCCCGGCTCGACAAGGTCAGCCAGCCGCCGCTGATCTATCCCTACTGGCACCAGAGCTTTAC
>JAHJOS010000183.1 GCA_018820005.1 Alphaproteobacteria bacterium
ACCTGCAGCTCCATGCCCGTGCCCAGATTGGTGGTCACCGCGCCCAGCCAGCCGGTCTGAATGATGCCGGCAATGCCAGCCGACAGCGCCGACAGCATATAGACCGCAACCTTGATGGGGCGAACGGGGACGCCGGTCAGCGTGGCGGCATGTTCATTGCCGCCGATGGCATAAAGGTGCCGGCCGAACTTGGTCCACTTGAGAACAAAGCCGACGATGAGGGCCAACGCCACCATATAGAGCACCGGATTGGCGATCCCCAGCAACCAGGCGCCGCCGCCCAGATCGAGCAGGCGGGCATGGTCGGGGCCGAACTCGAACACCACCGTGTTGTTGGACGCCACCATGGCGAGGCTTCGCGCGATCGAGAGCATGCCCAGCGTCACCACAAAGGGCGGAAAGCCAAGATAGGCAATCAGCACGCCATTGAAGGCACCCACCGCCAGCGAGGTGATGACGGCGGCAGCAATGCCCACTTCGAGTCCGAAGCCGGCGTGCATGGTCACCGCCAGCACCATGCTGGCCAGACACAGCACCGAGCCCACCGACAGATCAATGCCCCCGATGATGATCACCATGGTCATGCCCAGGGCGATGATGGCGGTGAAGGTGACATTGCGGGTAATGTTGAAGATGTTCTTGGAGGTCGCGAACGAGTCAGTGGCCACGCTCAGGAACAGGCAGGCCAGGATAATAGCGATAAAGACCCAGAAGGCCTGGCTTCTGAACAGGCTGGACAGCCAGCTGCGCTCGCGCTGGGCAATGGTCTGGTCGAGTGTGATGGTCATGGCCCTATACCTCTTCGATCGCGCCGGTGATAAGGCCCGTCACTTCTTCAGGTGAACTCTGGTCAATGCGTTTGTCGGCCACCTTGCGGCCGCGTCGCAGCACAATAACGCGGTCGGCGACGCCGAATACGTCGGGCATGCGGTGGCTGATCAGCACCACGGTAATGCCCTGGTCCCGCAGGCGCTTGATCAGGTTGAGCACCTCTGCCACCTGGCGCACCGAGATCGCCGCCGTGGGCTCATCCATCAGCACGACCTTGGGATTGGAAAGCCGTGTCCGCCCAATCGCCACGGCCTGGCGCTGCCCGCCCGACATGTTGCGGATCAGGTCGCGTGGCCGGGTCTCGGACTTGAGTTCGGCAAAGATCTCGGCGGAGCGGCGATACATGGTGGCATAATCGAGCACGCGGATGGGCCCGAACCAGCGGTAGATCTCCCGGCCCAGGAACACATTGGCCGCCGCCGTCAGATTGTTGCACAGCGCCAGATCCTGATGGACGATCTCGATGCCATGGCGTCGGGCATCGACTGGATGGTGCATCACAAGATCCTGGCCATCCATGCGCATCGTGCCCATGGAAGGCGCGAAATTGCCGGCAATCATCTTGACCAGCGTCGACTTGCCGGCGCCGTTGTCGCCCATCAGCCCGATAACCTCACCCGCCTCGAGCGAGAACGATATGTCGTTGACGGCCTGAATGGCGCCGAAGTGTTTGGAAATATTCGATAATTCTAGTACTGCCACGATACTTCCCTCTGCGCATGACCAATTGTTCCCGGGCCATGCGGCCGGGTATCAAGCGCTGATGATCTTGGCTTCTCCTCCCCAGGATGAAACCTAGTTTCAGTTATGCAAATCGCCTCGGCGCCGTCAACGCACCGCAGCGATAATAATACTACTAAATGATTTGACGGGAGGGCCGGTGGAGGATTAGCTATCCCGTGGCAGGGCCTGGAGGACGGTGTAGTTGGAATACCAACACACATGCGGCGCTGCCAGTAATCGGGAGAGAGCAATGAAGAAAGCCGTCTTTATCGCAGCAGTCGCTGCGCTGTCACTTGGAGCATCACCTGCTTTTGCTGCCAAGAAACAACTTGTTATCGTGGTCAAGGGCCTCGACAATCCCTTCTTTGAAGCCATTCATCAGGGTTGCCTGAAGTGGAACTCCGAGAATATGGATTCCGAATACGAGTGCTTCTACACCGGTCCGGCATCGACATCGGATGAAGCGGGCGAAGCGCAGATCCTGCAGGACGTGCTGAGCAAGCCCGATACGGCTGCCGTGGCCATCTCGCCGTCGAACGCACCGCTGATTGCCAATACTTTGCGCAGCGCTGCACCGACCATTCCGATCATGACCGTTGACGCCGACCTGTCCAAGGAAGACGCCGGCCTGCGCGCCACCTATCTGGGCACCGACAACTATCTGATGGGCAAGCGTATCGGCGACTATATCAAGGCTGCTAAGCCCGAAGGTGGCACCATCTGTACCATCGAAGGCAATGCTGCCGCTGACAATATCCTGCGCCGCGCGCAGGGCATGCGCGATGCCCTGACCGGCCAGGAAGGCCTTGCGGCGCTGGCTGGCGAAGGCGGCTGGACTGAAGTTGCCGGCTGCCCCGTGTTCACCAATGACGACGGCGCCAAGGGCGTGCAGGCCATGAGCGATATCCTGGCTGCCAATCCTGATCTGGACGCTTTCGGCATCATGGGTGGCTGGCCGCTGTTTGGCGCACCGCAGCCCTACCGTGACCTGTTCGGGCCCATGAAGGACCGCATCGCCAGCAACGACTTCGCCATCGGCGCCGCCGACACCATCGGCGATGAAGTAGCGATTGCCGGCGAAGGCCTTGTCACCGCCCTGGTTGGTCAGCGTCCGTTCGAAATGGGCTATCTGGCACCCGGCGTGATGATCGACCTGATCGAAGGCAAGACCGTTGCCGACCCGGTGTTCACCGGCCTTGATGAATGCACCAAGGACACTGTCGACACCTGCATTCAGAAGTAAGTTCTGGCGACAAACGGCCACTGTTTCGGGGCGCGCCACACGGCGTGCCCCGTTTCTTTTTGTGTGCGCTGGGCGAGCCAGCGCCGCGTGAGACTGGCGCGCATGGCTGCCCCACCCGAGGCCCAGGGTTGCGGTGGCCTGACAGATGCGCAAGATAGCCCCTGACATGGCGTGGCTCGCCTCCGCACTCGGTGATGGCGCCGTCATGGGCCCGGCTGTTGTTGGATGGCCGGCAAGGGCCACGGACAGGCTCCGGCCCCGCACAACTGCCGCATTGCCAGCGAGGACCGATGACCAGCCTTTCCCTTTTTGATGTCATTGCGGTGCTGCTGGTGCTGAGCGCGGCGTTCAGCTGGATCAACCACACGGTCTTCAAGCTGCCGCAGACCATTGGCCTGCTTGCCATGTCGCTGGTGGCATCGCTGGTCCTGATCGCCCTTGAACTGGCGATGCCGAACCTGGGTCTCTACGACGACGCGGTCGCGGTGATCCGGCAGGTCGATTTCGAAGAAACAGTGCTCAATGGCCTGTTGGCCTTCCTGTTGTTTGCCGGGGCGTTGCACGTCGATTTCAATGCCATGAAGTCCCGGCTCGGCTCCATCACGGTGATGGCCACATTGGGCGTTCTGATTTCGACGATGCTGGTCGGCAGCGGCTTCTGGCTGCTGGCAGCGCTGTTCGGCGTGCCCATGCCCTTTGCCTGGGCACTGGTGTTTGGCGCCCTGATCAGCCCGACCGATCCGGTGGCTGTGCTCTCAACCCTCAAGACGGTCGCTGTGCCCAAATCGCTTGAGACCGTCATGACCGGGGAATCCCTGTTCAATGACGGCGTGGGCGTGGTGCTGTTCACCGTGCTGCTGGCCGCTGCCGTGGCTACGGGCAGCGACGGCATCGATCTGGTGCATGTGGGCGAACTGTTCCTGGTTGACGCGGTGGGCGGCGGACTGCTTGGGCTTGTCACCGGTTACCTCGCCTATCGTGCCATGCGCGCCATCGATGACTATCCGGTCGAGGTGCTGATTTCGCTGGCGCTGGTAACCGGCACCTATGCGCTGGCGACCAAGCTCAATATGAGTGGCCCCATTGCCGTGGTGGTGGCGGGTATCCTCGTCGGTAATCGTGGGCCGGTGGATGCGCTCAGCGAACAGACCCAGCGCTTCATGTTCGGCTTCTGGACCCTGATCGACGACATCCTCAATTCCGTGCTGTTCCTGCTGATCGGCCTCGAAGTGCTGGTGCTACGGTTTGACCTGTCGTTTCTGGGGCTGGCCATTGCCTCCATTCCGCTGGCCCTGCTGGCGCGGCTGCTGTCGGTGGGCCTGCCGGTGCTGTTGATCCGGCAACGGCGGGCGCTCGCCAAGGGCACCGTGAGGATTTTGACCTGGGGCGGATTGCGCGGCGGCATATCGGTTGCGCTGGCGCTGGCGCTGCCCGAATCCGATATCAAGACCGCGATCCTGGCGGCGACCTATGCCATTGTGGTGTTCACCATCATCGTGCAGGGGCTGACGCTGGCCCCCATGGTCCGGCGCATTATTGATTGAGCTGGCGCCCTAGCGCTCCACACACATTGCAACGCCCATGCCACCACCGATGCAGAGGGTTGCAAGCCCTCGGCTTAAGCCCGAGCGCTGCAGTTCATGCAGCAGCGTCACCAGAACGCGAGCGCCCGATGCGCCGATGGGATGGCCCAGCGCGATGGCGCCGCCATTGACGTTGACGATGTCAGGGTTCCATTCCATGGCCTGGTTGACCGCGCAGGCCTGGGCCGCAAAGGCCTCATTGGCCTCGACGCGGTCCAGATCATTGACCGACCAGCCGGCGCGGGCCAAAGCCTTGCGCGAAGCGGGAATGGGCCCGGTGCCCATGATGGACGGATCCACACCCGCTGTCGCCCAGCCGGCGATGCGCGCCAGCGGGGTAAGCCCGCGGCGAACCGCTTCATCTTCGCGCATCAGCACCAGAGCGGCAGCGCCATCATTGAGACCGGAGGCATTGCCGGCAGTGACCGAGCCATCGCTATCAAAGGCCGGGCGCAAGCGCGCGAGCGCCTCGGCGCTGGTCTGGGGGCGCAGGTGATCATCGGCATCGACGACCACAGCACCCTTGCGGGTCTCAATGGTGACCGGCGCAATCTCGGCAACGAAGTGGCCCGCGGCCTGCGCTGCGGCGGCCTTGTGCTGGCTGGCGAGCGCGAAAGCATCCTGCTGCGCGCGGCCGATATTGAACTGACGGGCCACGTTCTCCGCCGTTATGCCCATGGGGTAGCCGCCAAAGGCATCGGTCAGTCCATCGACCACCATGGTATCGACAAGACTGACGGGGCCCATCTTGCTGCCCATGCGCAGCGCCTGGCAATGGGGTGACAGCGACATCGACTCCTGCCCGCCGGCGACCACGATATCGGCGTCGCCGCTCAGGATCTGCTGCATGCCCAGCGCCACCGCGCGCAGGCCCGAACCGCAGACCTGATTGACACCAAAGGCAGTGGCCGAGAGCGGGATGCCCGCCTTGACGGCGGCCTGTCGCGCCGGGTTCTGTCCCGCGCCGGCGGTGAGCACCTGGCCCAGGATGACTTCGTTGACCGCACCGGCATCGACCCCGGCCCGGGCAAGGGCCGCGGCAATGGCGACGGCGCCCAGCTCATGGGCCGGCACGGTGCTCAAGGGGCCTAGAAAGCTGCCGACCGCCGTGCGGGCTGCTGCGACGATGACAATGGCGCTCATGGCTGGGTCTCCATCAGGTCAACGGTGAAGCTGGCCGCCGTCTTGGCGGTGATTTCGTCCAGAGTTACGCCCGCCGCCAGCTCGATCAGCCGCATGTCCGGCTCGCCCCTGCGGGCCAGGGTGAACACGCCCAGATCGGTGATCACCAGATCGGCGACGCGCTGGCCGGTCAGAGGCAGGGTGCAGTTCGGCAGCAGCTTGGCCTCGCCCCTGGCCTCGTGCTCCATGACCACCACCACCCGCTTGACCCCGGCCA
>JAHJOS010000184.1 GCA_018820005.1 Alphaproteobacteria bacterium
CGGCGTGCATTTCTGCCGCCGCTGCCCGCGCCAACGCCCGCTGGCCAATATCGGCCGGCCAGATGGCCCGTTCCGGGTGCCTGTCGGCCAGATATTCGATGATGGCGATGGTCTCTGGCACGACCAACTCGCCATCGAGCAGCACCGGCACCCGCCCCGTCGGCGACCGCTGCGCCAGCACGTAGCGCCAGCCCGACCCCGACAATTGCAGCACTTCATCCTCGAACGGGATTTCGAAATGTTGCAGCACCAGCCAGGGCCGCAGGGACCAGGTGGAATAGTTGCGATTGCCGATCAAAAGCTTCATGTCGCCGCTCCTGTTGATAGCAGAAGGGCGCCCCAGTGGCCGGGGCGCCCTTCCAATTTCTCTTCAGTGAATAACCCCGGCGTCAGACGCCAGCAACTACCGTCAATACCAGTCCCATCGAAAGCAGACAGACCAAAGTCCAGGTCGCTGCACGCCACATGGTGGCTTTCGGTTGACTCCGCATCAGTCGCTCCTTGTCAGCCGTTCACGCCGGATGCCTTGGCTGCGTGGTACGCAATCCTCACCCGGTAGCAAATCGTTAACCCCGTCACAAAAGCTTTGCAAGCGGCCAAGATGCCACACTCCACAGCGCCGACTCTGCCCTCTCGAGCATCGAGATCGCCGCTATGTGCCGCATTTGCGGGCCGGAGCACTGACTAGAACAATTTGAACCAAAGTCCGGCAATCCCGAGGAAGGCGAAAAATCCGACGACGTCGGTGACCGTGGTCACAAACACCGCCGAAGCGATCGCCGGGTCGGCCTTGAACTTGTCCAGCGTCAGCGGGATCAGGATGCCCGCCGTGCCAGCCACGATCAGATTGATCACCATCGCCATGCCGATGACGATGCCAAGCTGCAGGTTCTCAAAGCGCAGCCAGGTCACCAGGCCGATCAGCACTGCAAACACCACGCCATTGACCAGACCCACGACCATTTCGCGCCGCACCAGCCGACGCACGCGCGAGCCATCCAGCTCGCGCATCGATAGCGCCCGCACAGTGACTGTCATGGTCTGCGTGCCGGCATTGCCGCCCATGGAGGCCACAATGGGCATCAGCACCGCCAGCGCCACCATCTGCTCGATCGTGGCATTGAACAGTCCGATTACCAAAGAAACCATCACGGCCGTGAACAGGTTGATCACCAGCCAGGGGACGCGGCTGCGCACGGTGTCGAGCGTCGAATCGGAGATATCCTCATCGCCAACGCCGGCGAGCAGCTTGATGTCTTCGTCCGCCTCTTCGTGGATAACGTCGACCATGTCGTCGATGGTCAGCACGCCGACCAGGCGCTTGCTTTCATCGACAACGCCCACTTCCACCAGATCGTACCGCTCGAAGTCGCGTGCGGCCTCTTCCTGATCCTCGTTGGCATCCACCAGCACCAGATTGGTATTCATCAGGGCTTCAATGATGGTGGAGCGCGTCGCCCGGATAAACTTGTCCAGCGGCAAAGTGCCCAGCACCTGGTAAGAGGCATCCACCACATAGATCTGGTAAAACTCGTCCGGCAGATCGGGATTGCTGCGCAGATAGTCGATGGTCTGCCCCACCGTCCAGAACGGCGGAATGGCAATGAAATCGGTCTGCATGCGCCGACCGGCCGAATCTTCGGGAAAGTCGAGGCTGCGCTTGAGGCTGAGCCGCTCGAAGGTGGGCAGCTTTGCCAGAACCTCATCGCGGTCGACCTGTTCGAGATCTTCCAGAATCGTGACGGCGTCATCGCTGTCCAGCCCCGAAACGCCGCGGGCGATCTCGGTATTGGAGAGCGCATCGGTAATCTCGATGCGCACGCTTTCATCGACTTCGGTCAGCGCCGAATAGTCAAACAAATCGCCCAGCGATTGCACCAGCTGCAGCCGTTCGTCGCCATCGAGCGATTCAAGCACGTCGCCAACGTCGGCCGCGTGCAACGGTGCCAGGACAGTGGCGACATCGTCCGCCCGGTCTGCCGCAAGGTAGGCGCGCAGCCGTTCCAGCCAGAGAGGACTGATCCGGTCCTGCTCATCGCGGAAGGCATCAGGGTCAACCGCGATCTCGTCGCGGGGCTCTGTCTCGAAGTCTGTGCTCATCGGGAGCCCTCGGCATGACGGTCTTGGGGCGCCCAAG
>JAHJOS010000185.1 GCA_018820005.1 Alphaproteobacteria bacterium
ATGCAGATCCCGCACGTCTGTGGTTCGCTGCGTGAAGCTCTTGCTTCGCTCGAAGCCGATCACGAGTTCCTGCTCGCCGGTGGCGTGTTCGACAAGGACCAGATCGAGAGCTACATCGAGCTCAAGATGGCAGAAGTCGTCAAGTTCGAGCAGACCCCGCATCCGGTCGAATACGAAATGTACTACTCGGCCTAAGGCTCAGTGGACTGAATTGGAAAAGGGCTCCTTCGGGAGCCCTTTTTTTATCCGTGTCACGGCATCGACGCAGCGACAGCCACGCGCGGCGGCGTGGTCCCGATCAGGGCGAAAGATGCCGCCTCAGCCGGCTTCCAGCGCCATTTCCTCAAAATGCGCTTCCGGGCTGGCCACTTCCTTGAACCGTCTGTTCTCGATCAGGAAGAACCGGCTGCCCAGGCCGCGGACGAAACTGCGGTCGTGCGACACCAGGATCGAGGTCGCGCCATGTTCGAGGATTTCGCTTTCAAGCGATTCCTGGCCCGCGATATCCACATGGTTGGTGGGCTCGTCCAGCAGGTAGAAATTGGGCTGCAGCAGGCGGATGGCGAGCAGACCCAGCCGCGCCCGCTGGCCGAAGGACAGCTCGCCAATCGGGCGATCCTGCTTTTCCAGCGGGAAGCCGGCCGCCGCCAGCAGGCTCTTGCTGCGCTGGTCGCCCTCGTTGAACCGCACGGTAATATAGCCCAGCGGCGATTCCCTGGCCGGCAGAAAGCTCATCGCCTGGTCGACATAGCCGGGCACGACCTGCGGACTGACCCGAACCCCAGCGCGTTCTTCGCCCTGCATGGCGCGATGCACCATTCCGATGAACTGCGATTTTCCCGTACCGTTTCGACCCAGGATCACCAACCGATCCCCTTGGAACACATGCAACTTGTCGATCCGGAACAGCTTGTCCCCGACCGGACTGGTAACCTCGACGTTCTCGATCGACAGCATCACCTTTGCCTGGGCGCCGCTATTGCCCAGCTTGATGTCGCCGCTGCGCTCCTTGTGCACCGATTGCAGTGCCGTCTCGATCTTTTCTGCGCGCTCGCGCAGATATTTCGATTTGACCACCAGCAGGTCACTGCCCGAATTGATGCCGATATTGGTCAGCTTGGCGGCCTGCTTGCGCAGCCGGCTGACTTCCTTGAGTTCGCGCTCCCGCTTGGCCTCGGCAGCTTCGTCGGCCTCCGCCAGCGCCAGCCGCGCCTTGCTATAGGGCAGGCTGTAATAGGGCGAGGCATCGGGCCGCAGGAACAGCGTGCGGTTGGTTGTGGCGTCCAGAAACTGCCGGTCATGGCTGGCAATGACGACTGGTATGTTGCGCGCAGCCTGATTGATCCAGTTTTCAAGCTGGAACAGCTTGGCCAGATCCAGATGGTTCGTCGGCTCATCAAGCAGCAAGGCATCGGGCTGCAACACCCAGCACCGTGCGATCAGCGCAATCCGCTGCCAGCCCCCGCTGAGCTGGCTCAGCACGCGCTGGCGCATGGCCTCAGGGGTCTCGAATTCATCAAGCACCACATCGACCCGCCAGCTGTCGCTGTCGCGGTCTTCGGGCGGCAATGCCTCAAGCACGGCCTGGTAGAGCGTCAACCCCATGGCACTGGCCGGCATGTCCTGCTCGACATAGCCCACCGTCAGGCCGCGCGAGCGTACCAGCTCGCCCGTGGTCAGTTCGCCCTGCCCGGCCATGGCCCGCAACAGCGTCGTCTTGCCGCGACCATTGCCGGCAACCAGGCCCACCCGGTCACCGTCGGAGATCACGACGTTCAAATTGGAGAAAAGCGTATCTGTGGCCACAAGGCCAGCATTGCGGAGGCTGATCGAACCCATTTCTATCTCACTGGAACGGCGCCGCACCGGGGCGCCAAAATGCCATCAGGAGGCAGTCAAAAGACCGCCACGACGGGCAAACCAGAATGGGGAGGATAGCAGGAAGCGTCCGAACCAGATCCTGGTCAGCCCTGCAACATCTGCTGCAGGGCCTGCTCGGGGCCACACTGACGATGATGCTCAAATACGATCATGCAGCCCTCCTTTTGCTGGCGCTTCCAATGGCTCGATCCATAGCCAAACAGGCCGCGGAAAGCAATCCGCGACCAATCAGACCAGGTAAAACACGGCAGAGACGAGAAAAACGGCAGCGCCGCGCGGAACGCAGAGCCTGGCCAGCCGGTACGCAATACTATTAAACCCGGCTTGCG
The DNA here is from genome assembly GCA_018820005.1 of Alphaproteobacteria bacterium. GTDB lineage: Bacteria > Pseudomonadota > Alphaproteobacteria > Rhizobiales > Devosiaceae > Devosia. The sequence goes on from JAHJOS010000185.1 coordinate 2,211, forward strand.
GCCAAACGCCGATAGCAACCGAACCAGTCGAATTCTGATACGCAGAACTAAGATTTCGATCGGCCCGCATACGGCAACTCCAGACAAAAACCGTATGTCCACTGGTCTATCAGCACGCGTTTAAGAAAGTGCTCCCAAGAAACGAACGGAACGTAAATCTGGCGCCCGACTTTGGGACGGTTTTGTCTCGATCACCGGGGTTTAGCGTGCCGGACGAAGCTGGGTACGGCTCTCGATCCGGCCGCTGCAATAGTTGAAATCGAGCAGATAGACCCAGTCGCCCTTGGTGGCGCGCACTTCAATATGCTTGTTGTCGGGAACGTTGAGCGCAATCTGGCTATAGCCCTGCGCCGCCACCGCCTCGCGGATCTGGTAGTCCGTCATGCAGCTGAAGCGCTCCGGGAAAAGGTCCTTGCGCTCGTCGCCGAACATCAGGCCAAACCGCTGGGTCTGCGCCTGGGCGGGCGCCGCAACGCCCATGCCCAGCACCATTGCCAGCACTATCGCACTTGCCCATCGCATCATGTCATTCTCCTTGCAGCCCAATGCCGCGATCAATTGCCGAAGTTGAACTGGAAGCCGAATCCACCGCCATTGTTGTAGCCATTGTTGTTGCCATGGCTACCGTTGCCATTCTGCCAGCCGCCGTTGTGGCCACCATTGTAGCCGCCCTGGGCGCGCCCAACCCACTGCGGATCGCTCACCCGGCCGGTGCACTTGTCGACGCGCATCGCATAAATGCCCCCGCGCTTGACGGCCTGCACATCGACCCGGTCGCGAGAGAGTTCGCGCACGATGTTGACCTGGCTGAAGCCGTTGGCGGCCACGCCGCTCCGCACTTCCCGGTTGGTCAGGCAACGGGTGCCATAGCCCTGGTTGTCATTCCAGTCGCCGTTATGGCCACCGTGGCGACCACTGCCGCCCTGCATCTCAAAGCTGAAGCTCTGCGCCGACGCCTGCGCAACCGATACTGCCGCTGCCGCCAGGCCAAGCGTAACCACAACGGCACGGGTAACAGTGATCATTGTGGTACCAAACTTGTTCATCGAGCTTCTCCTCAAGACTGAAATGGGCGGAATGTCGCCTGTTGTGTCTGGTCTAGCCTCCTGCCCTTGAACCCAGATGCAACCAGCCGTTCATCTGCGGTTCAGCTTCCTGGGGAAAGCACTGTCGCCTGCCCGACCGGGGCCCGTAGGGGCACGCCACTGGGGTATGATAGAAATTGAAACGCCTGATTCGGGCGCGAAAGACGGACCGTGCATGTCGCAAGCAGAAGATCTTTTCGGCGGAACTGAACCACAGAGCCCCACACCGGAAGCCCCCAAGCCCACCTCCAAGCCCGCAGCAGCTCAAGCCGCTGGCTCTTATTCGGCTGCCGACATCGAAGTTCTTGAGGGTCTCGAACCCGTGCGCCGCCGCCCGGGCATGTATATTGGCGGCACCGACACCAATGCGCTGCACCACCTGTTTGCCGAAGTCATCGACAATTCGATGGACGAAGCCATTGCCGGCCACGCCACGCGTATCGAGGTGCATCTGGGCGCCGACGGCTACATCACAGTGATCGACAATGGCCGCGGCATTCCTGTCGAGAACCATCCCAAATATCCGGGCCGCTCGACGCTGGAAATCGTGCACACCGTACTCCATGCCGGCGGCAAGTTCGATTCTACTGCCTATGAAACCTCCGGCGGCCTGCATGGCGTGGGCATTTCGGTTGTCAACGCGCTCTCCGATGACATGGTCGTCGAAGTGGCCCGCGAACAGCAGCTCTACCGGCTGCAGTTTTCCCGCGGCAAGCCGATCGGCGAGATCCAGCCCATGGGCCGGGTCAACAATCGGCGCGGCACGACGACACGGTTCCACCCCGATCCGCAGATCTTTGGCGACACCGCCCATTTCTCGGCGGCCCGCCTGTTCCGCATGACCCGTGCCAAGGCCTATCTCTTCGCTGGCGTCGAGCTGCGCTGGAGCTGTGACGAATCCCTGGTCACCGAGGACGCCCCCGCCAAGGCGGTCTTCCACTATCCCGACGGGCTCAAGGACTTCATGACCGCCCGTATCGAGGGCGAAACCCGTATCGTGGACGACCTGTTCGCCGGCAGCCACGGCAAGCCGGGCACCCAAGGCGCCGTCGAATGGGCCATCGCCTGGACCCTGGGCGATGGCGGCGTGCAGTCCTATTGCAATACCGTGCCCACGCCCGATGGCGGCACCCATGAGGCCGGCCTGCGCAGTGCGCTGCTGCGCGGCCTCAAGAACTACGCCGAACTGACCAAGAACAAGGCCGCCGCCATTTTGACGGCCGAAGACATCTTCGCCCATTGCAGCGCCATGCTGTCAGTCTTCGTGCGGGAACCCGAATTCGTCGGCCAGACCAAGGACAAGCTCGCCTCCGGCGAAGCCACCCGTATCGTCGACAGCGCCCTTCGTGACGCCTTCGACCATTGGCTGGCTGCCTCTCCCAACCAGGCCGGCAAGCTGCTCGACTGGGCCGTCGAGCGCGCCGAGGAACGCCTGCGCCGCCGCAAGGAAAAAGAGATCGACCGGGCCAGCGCCACGCGCAAGCTGCGCCTGCCCGGCAAGCTGGCCGATTGCACCCAGACCGCCGCCCAGGGCGCCGAACTCTTCATCGTCGAAGGCGACTCGGCCGGCGGCAGCGCCAAGCAGGCGCGCAGCCGCGCCAGCCAGGCCGTGCTGCCCCTGCGTGGCAAGATCCTCAACGTCGCCGGCGCCAGCCGCGAAAAGATGGCGGCCAGCCAGCTTATCTCCGACATGATCCAGGCACTCGGCTGCGGCACGCGCGATCGCTATCGCGAAGAAGATCTGCGCTACGACAAGATCATCATCATGACCGATGCTGACGTCGACGGCGCCCATATCGCAGCCCTGCTGATGACCTTCTTCTTCCAGGAAATGCCCAAGCTGATCGATGGTGGGCATCTGTTCCTGGCCCTGCCCCCGCTCTATCGCATCACCCAGGGCGGCAAGACGCTCTATGCGCGCGACGATGCCCACCGCGAAGAGCTGATGGCAACCGAGTTTACCGGCAAGGGCAAGGTCGATACCACCCGGTTCAAGGGCCTGGGCGAAATGCCGTTTGCGCATCTGCGCGAGACAACCATGTCGCCCAAGAGCCGGACGCTGCTGCAGGTCAAGGTCCGCGATGACCTCGACGCCACCCGCATCAGCGTGGATCGGCTCATGGGCACCAAGCCCGAGGCGCGCTTCGACTTCATCCAGGAAAACGCCGCCTTCGTGACTGACCTCGATATCTAAGGCCACCGGCGCGGTTTTATACGCGCGGCGCCGGTGCCACAATTAAGGCTAAACCGCGCAACCCCGTTGACAGACAAGGCCTTTGCGCTATGGTCCGCGCCGCTGGAGCATTTTTTGCTTGACGGTTTGTCACCGCGACAGACCCGCCTTTGCCAAGGTGCCTCAGGGCCACTCCGCCGTCTCTGCACTTGCTGCATCCCGTCCGGTGGCCACCCAGTTATGTACGCAATTCGCGTTATTGTGGCCTGCACCATGACTGAACACCCCGGCGCACCGTTCGAATGTCTCGAACCGGAATTGGCCCCGGGCTACGCCTCTCACGTGGATTACAGAATTTGACTGATGATTTTTCCGGACTTGGCCTGTCCACCAAAGTAACCGATGCGGTCGCTGCCGCCGGTTATACCAAGCCGACAGAGATCCAGGCACAGGCTATCCCGCACGTCCTTGCAAAAAAGGACGTCATCGGCATTGCGCAGACCGGCACCGGCAAGACGGCCAGCTTCGTGCTGCCCATGCTGCACCTGCTGGAAAACGGCCGGGCCCGTGCCCGCATGCCCCGTACGCTCATTCTCGAACCGACGCGCGAACTCGCCGCGCAGGTCTCCGAGAATTTCGAGAAGTATGGCATCAACCATCGCCTCACCATGGCGCTGATCATCGGCGGCGTGAGCTTTGAAGACCAGAACAAGAAGCTCGATCGCGGCGTCGATGTGCTCATCGCGACCCCTGGTCGCCTGCTCGACCAGATTGAACGCGGCAAGATCATGCTCAACGGCGTCGAGATCCTGGTGATCGACGAAGCCGACCGCATGCTCGACATGGGCTTCATCGACGACATCGAAAAGATCGTCAATCGCCTGCCGCCACGTCGCCAGACCATGCTGTTCTCGGCGACCATGGATGCCCAGATCGAGAAACTCACCAAGAAATTCCTCAAGGACCCGGTGCATGTCCAGGTGTCGCGCGCTGCGTCTACGGCCGATACCATCGACCAGAAGCTGGTCAAGGTCGGCTCCAAGCCCGAAGAAAAGCGCGCCGTGCTGCGCGATCTGATCGGCGCCGCAGATGCGCTGACCAATGCCATTATCTTCTGCAACCGCAAGCGCGATGTCGCCACCTTGGCGCGCTCGCTTGAGCGCCATGGCTTCAGTGCCGGCGGTCTGCATGGCGATATGGACCAGAAGAGCCGCACCGAAACCCTGGATGCCTTCAAGAACAACCGCTTGACGCTGCTGGTTGCCAGCGACGTCGCGGCACGCGGCCTCGATATTCCGGCCGTGAGCCACGTCTTCAACTTCGACGTTCCCGTACATGCTGAAGACTACGTGCACCGTATCGGTCGTACCGGTCGTGCCGGCCGCTCCGGCGCGGCCTATACGTTGGTCGCCCCATCCGACAGCAAGCATCTTGATGCCATTCTCAAGTTGATCCAGAAGCCGATCGACTACCTCGAAGAGGCCGGCAGGCGGACAGCAGCACCAGCGTCGGCGGCTCCGGCTACCGAAGAGGGCGCAGCCGAACGGCCTGCCCGCCCCGCCCGCACCCGTCGCGGCGGTCCGCGCACGCGCCCGGTTGCCGAGACAGCACCCGCCGCAACGCCTGCAGCTATTGAGCCTGCAGCCGAACAGAGCCGTCCCAGCCGCCGTCGCCCTGCAGCCAGCGAGCGCCCCGTCAGCGAGCGACCTGCGCCCGAACCCGTGCCGGAAACTTCCGCCGCCGAGCCGCGCCAGCGGCCCGCAGAGCGCGACGAACCACGGCCGTCTCGGGGTCGCAATCGCCGGCCTGCAGAAACGCGCGACTCCGAAACCACTGGCGACGACAAGTCACCATTCGGCAGCGAGGGCCCGATCCCGGCTTTCCTTTTGCGCGGAACCCGGACAAACTCTTGAGCGTGATGGCAATTACTGTGAGTGCTGCATTTTAATTGATGCGGGCAGTTGTGTTCATTTACCTGTGGCCTATACCTTGGCTACGGGGAATCAGCCGTGATCGCATGAGCTTTTGTTTCTGCGCAGCGGGGCGCGGGGGGTCTGGTGTCGAAACAGGAATTCAAACGGGCGCTTGGCTATGCAAACTCAGCATTTGAGCTGCTGAAGCGCAGCGCCATTCCTCCCTATCCCCAGTTTTACGAACTCCTCTACACCTACGCCTCGGGCGTTAATCCCACGCTCAACAACCGCATCAATTCGATCTTCCGCAATGGCGACTCGCCATCGGCGGGCGCTGCGGAGGCGCTCTACAACGAGTTCCTCAAGTCCGACGTCAGCGATCGCATGACCGATGTGTCCGAGCGCATGCACGCCCGCATCGAGGCCGTGCACGACGCCATCGACACCGCCATGACCACCGCAAACGCCTATTCCGGCTCGCTGCAGATGGCCAGCGGCGATCTGGATCGCGACATTTCTGTCGTCGCCATGAAGAAGCTGGCCAACAAGCTGCTGGCCGAGACCCGGCATATGCAGGACACCAACCGGTCCCTCGAACAGAAGCTGGAAGCCTCGCGCGACGATATTGCCGCGCTGCAGCGCGATCTGGACGATGTTCGCCGCGAATCCCTGCTCGATCCGCTCACCAAGATCGCCAACCGCAAGAGCTTCGACGAAAGCCTCGATGCGGCCATTGCCGAAGCC
>JAHJOS010000186.1 GCA_018820005.1 Alphaproteobacteria bacterium
GATGATCGTGTCCATGGGCGGATTGAGCGTGACGCTGCCGTCAGGGCGCGTGAAGCCGATCAGCGTGGAACCCTCATAGGCCATCACGCCGGCGCCAAAGCTCATGCCGGCGAGCGCAGGCTGCTCGACGGTGTAGATTTCGCAGCCGTCGAAGTCGAGCAGCTCGGAATAGACCGCCGACAGGCCGGACTGACGCGAGGAATGCACGACGATGCGGGCGATCAGGTCATCGGCGAGCACCAATTGCACCTCGCTGCCGCCCACCACGCGCGCCACTTCGGCATTGGCGACGTCGCGGATTTCGGCGGCGATGCGATAGGGCGCGGCGCGGCGGCGCGGGTCATTGACCAGGGCCAGCACGGTCTTGATGACGCGGCTGTCGGCCGTGTCAGCGCCGTCCTCGCCCGGCTCGGGCGAAAGCACGATGATCGAGCGTGCGGTCTGGGGGCGACACCAGCGCCAGATCATAGAGATCGGAGGTATCGCCATGGCGACAGATGATGCGGGTATTGCCCAGGTCGGCGATCTTGGCGGCGATCTGGTCTTCCATCTCCACCTTGTCGAGCCCGGACATCACCACGATGCGCGGATGCTTGCGGCTGGCATTGGCCACCACCAGTTCGGAGATCACGTCAAAGATCGACGGGCTCCAGTTGAGGATAATGGTGTGGTCCTGCTCAAGCACCTGGCTGCGCCCCTTGCGCAGCTCTTCGAGCTTGCCCTCGATGCCCGAGGACAAAATACCGATCAGAGTCGAGAAGATGAAAATGCCGGCAATGGTGACCAGCAAGCCCACAGCGCGGAAGCCCCAGCCGGTGTCGCCGGCCACAGTGCCGGCATCCATCGAGCGCATCAGCGATTCCCAGGCGGCCTCTAGGAAATCAAGCGGCGGCTGGCCTTCGGGGCCCAGCTGCAGGCCGACGATAACCACGCCGGCTATAATGATAACGACCAGGGAAATCAACGCCAGCCAGCCGATCAGGGCGATCGGCCCAGCGGACATGGACTTGTCGAATTCATAGCGCAACCGCGCGCTCAGGCTTCCACGCTTGCTCATCCTACCTCCATGGCGCCAGGCGGCACCGGGTTGAAACCTTCCATACCGGAAGAAAGTGCGAAAACAATAGGTCTTGTGGGGCTTTTGTGCGGTTTGCGACAGTTTGGTTTACGGGGGCGACGGGCCAAAGGGGGGCACGCTGATCCAGGCGAGGCGACCGGGGCGTACAAGGCGCGGTGTACGAGCACGGCGGAGGCGCGGATGAAACGGTTCTTTCTGGGGGTGGGCATGATGCTGGCAGCCACGGGGCTGGCCCAGGCGGTGTCGATCGACGAGCTGGCGCGCGTCTGCGGCGATGATGCCAAGGCGCAATGCGCCGGGGTGGGGTATGGCGACCCGATGCAGAAGTGCCTCGACGCCCATTATGCCGAGTTGAGCAAGGACTGCCAGGCCATCATGGACCGGCTGCGCGGCGGCGAGGGCGTCTACCTTTTTTGAGCCCTTTGCTGGCAATTGGCCCGATTGCCATGGCTTTGCCATCAAGCTGCCCCGATTTCTCCCTATCGCCAGCCAGACGGAAATGGTTAAAGCTGGCGCCATGATGATTGCGACGCACCCAACACTGCGCCTGAACAGGCAGATTGTGCTGCTCGGAGCGAGCCTTGGACTGGCGCTCGCCGTCTCGGGTTGTTCGATGAGCGCGTTCAAGCCGGCAACGGCATCTGCCAGCACGGCGCTCGCCAGCCTCGCCGCCCCCAGCACCAAACCAGGCCATGTGCCGCGGGCAAGTGACGTTCCACCAGCCCCCGAAGCCCTTGGCTATGCCGAGGGTTCGCTGGACGGGCTGATTTCCCATTATGCGAGCAACTATGGTGTCCCCGAGGATCTGGTCCGCCGGGTGATCGTGCGCGAGAGCAATTATAACCCGGGCGCCCGCAATGGCCCCTATTATGGATTGATGCAGATCAGCCACGCCACAGCAGGCGGCATGGGCTACCACGGCAAGCCCGAAGGTCTGCTCGATGCCGAAACCAATCTGCGCTATGCGGTGCGCTACCTGGCCGGCGCGTATGTTACGGCCGGCGGCGATTACGACAGATCGGTCCGCTATTACGCCAATGGCTATTATTACAATGCCAAGCATGCGGGCCTGCTGGAAAAATCAGGCCTGCGCTGAGCGTGTTGAACGCCGGCGGCCGGATGTAGAACACCCGGCTAGATGAGCACGACCACGGCGCCTTTTTTCCTGCCGGTTTCGACATAGGCGTGCGCGGCCTGGATCTCTTCGAGCCGATACTGCCGGTCGATGACCGGGCGATACTGACCCGTTTCGATCAAGGCGGCCAGAACCTGCAGGTCGGCCTGGTTGTCGCCCGAGGTGCCTGCCACCACTTTTTGCCCACCCACCAAGGCCGAGCGCAGCATATGCGCGATATCGGCTGGCTGCATGACCAGCGGCACATAGCAGCTGACTGGCTTCATCACTGCCCGGGCGCGGGCAAAGCTGAGCTTGCCCACTGTGTCCATGACAATGTCGTAGCGCGCAGAACCCTGCGTGCAATCGGTGGCGGCATAGTCGATCACCACATCGGCGCCCAGTGACCTGAGCAGATCGCCATTGGCGGCGCTGGCCACAGCCGTGACCGTGGCGCCAAAATGCTTGGCCAGCTGCACCGCCGCCGTGCCTACCGCGCCCGAGGCGCCATAGATCAGCACGGACTGGCCCGCTGCAATGCCGGCCTTGCGCAGGAAGTGCAGCGCGGTTAGC
>JAHJOS010000187.1 GCA_018820005.1 Alphaproteobacteria bacterium
CGACATTCAGCACGGGCATGCCGTAGATCGGGCTGGTCTTGTCGGTCTTGGCCGATGGATTGGTCACGTCATTGGCGCCGATCACGAAGGCCACGTCGGACTGGGCAAACTCGGAGTTGATGTCCTCGAGCTCGAACACTTCATCATAAGGCACATTGGCTTCCGCCAGCAGCACGTTCATGTGGCCTGGCATGCGGCCGGCTACCGGATGGATAGCGTATTTGACCGTGACGCCTTCCTTCTTGAGCAGGTCAGCCATTTCGCGCAGCGCGTGCTGGGCCTGGGCGACTGCCATGCCATAACCGGGTACAATGATGACCTTGCTGGCATTTTTCATCAGGAAGGCAGCGTCGTCGGCTGCGCCCTGCTTGACTGGCCGGTCATCTTCTGCAGCACTGGCAGCAGCGCCGCTGTCACCGCCAAAACCGCCCAGGATCACCGAGATGAAACTGCGGTTCATGGCCTTGCACATGATGTAGCTCAGGATCGCGCCCGACGAGCCCACCAGCGCACCGGTGATGATCAGCGCCGTATTGCCCAGCGTGAAGCCGATGCCAGCTGCGGCCCAACCCGAATAGGAATTGAGCATCGAGACCACCACCGGCATGTCTGCGCCGCCGATCGGGATGATCATCAGCCCGCCAAGGACCAGCGCCAGCACGGTAATTGCCCAGAACAGCCAGGGTTCGGCCGAGGTGGTGAAAGCCCAGACCAGCGCCAGGATGGCAACAGCCATCACGATATGGATGGCATGGCGGGCCGGCAGGATGATCGGCTTGCCGCTCATATTTCCATTGAGCTTGGCAAAGGCGATGACCGAACCGGTGAAAGTGAAGGCACCGATGGCCACGCCGATCGACATTTCGATCAGCGCCTGGGCATGGATATGGCCCGGCGAGCCAATGCCGAACGCCTCTGGCGCATAGAGCGCGGCAGCGGCCACGAACACCGCCGCAAGACCCACCAGCGAGTGGAAGGCTGCGACCAGCTGGGGCATGTCGGTCATCTTGACGGTGCGCGCCATATAGGCGCCGATGCCGCCACCGATACCGATGCCGCCGATGATCAGGGCCCAGCTCAGTACATCGCTTGGCGCTGCCAGCGCCAGCGTCGTCAGGATGGCAATACCCATGCCGATCATGCCGAAACGATTGCCCTGCTGGGCCGAGCGGGGATTGGACAACCCGCGCAGCGCCAGGAGGAACAGCACACCGGCGACCAGATAGAGAAGAGCTGCAATATCTGCAGAAATCATGGGGTTAACCCTTCTTCTTGTACATGGCCAGCATGCGCTGGGTGACGAGGAACCCGCCGAAAATATTCACGCTGGCAAACACCAGCGCGATGAAACCGAAGAGCTTGGAGAGCCAGCTGGCATCAGTTGCCAGATGCACGCCGACGGCCAGCAGCGCCCCAACCACGATCACCGAGGAGATCGCATTGGTCACGCTCATCAGCGGGGTATGCAGGGCCGGCGTCACTGACCAGACCACGAAATAGCCAACGAAGATTGCCAGCACGAAGATGGCCAGCCGGAAGGTGAAGGGGTCGATCGCTTCCATTTATTGCTCTCCCTTGGGGGCTGCAGGCTTCTTGGCAGCAGCAGGCTTTTTGGCAGGTGCGGCCTTGGCGGCAGCGGGTTTGGCATCGGCTGCCGGCTTGGCAGCGGCCTTGGTCCGGACCGGTTTGGCGACGGTTGGCTTGGGAGCGGCGGCAGCGTCCATGACGACGATTGCCTGCTCCTTGGCGACCTTTTTGGCAGCACTCGGGGCCTTGGCAGGGGCCGGTTTCGCTGGGGTTTTCGCGACCGGAGCCGGCTTGGCAGCAGTGGTCTTGGCAGGTGCCGGCTTGACGCCTGCAACCGCCTTTTTGCCTGCGGCTGGCACCGTGCTTGCCTGCGATTTGCCTGCAGTTTGCTTGCTGTTTGCCTGCTCGGCCATGGCAGCACCCACAAAATTGGGGTGAACCACCAGACCATCGCGCGTCAGCACCGTCGCCTTGACCAGTTCGTCGTCCCAGTTGACGGCCAGCGTCTTGGCCTTGGCATCGATCATCGTGGTCAGGAAGGCGAGCAGATTGCGGGCATAAAGCTGGCTGGCCGTGGTGGGGATGCGCCCCTGCATATTGGTGTAACCGATGATGGTGACGCCATTGTGCTCGATCACCTTGCCGGGGACCGTCAATTCGACATTGCCACCCCGCTCGGCGGCCAGATCGACGATCACCGAACCGGGCGCCATGGATTCAACCATGGCCTTGGTGATCAGCCGCGGCGCCGGGCGCCCCGGGATCAGGGCGGTGGTGACAACGATGTCCTGCTTGGCGATGTGCTGGGCGGTCAGCTCGGCCTGCTTGGCCTGATACTCGGCTGACATCTGCTTGGCATAGCCGCCGGCCGTTTCGGCCTGCTTGAACTCGTCATCCTCGACGGCGATGAACTTGCCGCCCAGGCTCTCCACCTGCTCCTTGGCAGCGGGACGCACGTCGGTGGCCGACACCACCGCACCCAGCCGCTTGGCCGTGGCAATGGCCTGAAGGCCGGCAACACCGGCACCCATGACGAAGGTCTTGGCGGGACGCACGGTGCCCGCGGCAGTCATCATCATGGGCACGGCGCGGTCGAACGCCGCCGCCGCCTCGATGACGCCCTGATAGCCCGCCAGATTGGCCTGGCTGGACAGGATATCCATCACCTGCGCGCGAGTGATGCGCGGCATGAATTCCATGGACATGGCGGTAACACCGGCCTTGGCCAATGCGGCCAGCGCCACATCATTGCCATAGGGGTCGAGCGCGCCGATCAGCAGAGCACCGGGATTGACGCCAGCCAGCGCTGCCGCTTCGGGGCGGCGCACGGTCAGCACAACATCGGCCTGTTTGAGAGTGGCGGCAGCAGTCGCGCCCAGCGTGGCGCCGGCAGCTTCGTAATCGCTGTCGAGAATGCGCGAGCCCAGGCCTGCGCCCTTCTCGACGGCAACGCTGGCGCCCAACGCAATAAGCTTGCCCACCGTCTCGGGGGTCGCCGCAACGCGGTCCTCACCCTCGATCCGCTCGCGGACGATCGCTATTTTCATGAAAATCTCCTGCCCGCCTGCCCGGCGGACAGGCTCGATATTAGTGCCTGAACCTGGACTGAAATCAGGGTTTGATCAGGAAGTACAAGACGACGGCGGTCACGGCCAGGCCGATCACCGACCATTTGACGGCGACAAGGAAGCCATCATAGGTGGCTTCGTGCTGGGCGTAGTCCATCGGCGATTCAACCTGCAACTCTGCGTGGTGTTCCGGGCGGTGTTTGGTGGCCATTTCGTCCTCGTAAGTCCAGTGCTCTAAAAGTCTATGCGTCTAAAGTTGCTCTCCGCAAGCGCTCAGGGCGCAGTTGCTTCCAGCTCGTCGATCAGCCCCTCGATCATCGACAGGCCCAGCGACCAGAACTGGGGGTCCCTGGCATCGAGCCCGAACGGCGCCAGCAGCTCGGAATGGTGCTTGCTGCCGCCTGCCTTGAGCAGCTCGAAATAGCGCTCGGCAAAGCCGTCACTGGACTTCTCATACTGTGCGTAGAGCGAGTTCACAAGGCAGTCACCAAAGGCATAGGCGTAGACGTAGAAGGGCGAATGGATGAAGTGGGGAATATAGGCCCAGAAGGTCTCGTAGCCTTCATTGGCGATGATGGCGTCACCCAATGACTCCTGCTGCACATCAAGCCAGATCTGGTTGATCTCTTCGGTCTTGAGCTCGCCCTGGCGGCGGGCGGTGTGAACCCTGCGCTCGAAGGTATAAAAGGCGATCTGCCGCACCACGGTGTTGAGCATGTCCTCGACCTTGCCCGAAAGCAGCGCAAAGCGCGCCTTGGGATCGGTGGTCTTGTCGAGCAGCGAGCGGAAGGTCAACATTTCGCCAAACACCGAGGCCGTCTCGGCCAGGGTCAGCGGCGTATTGGCCAGAATAGGCCCCTGTGCCGCCGCGAGGCGCTGATGCACGCCATGGCCCAGCTCATGGGCCAGCGTCATGATATCGCGCGAGCGACCCATGTAGTTGAGCATCAGATAGGGATGGGCGCTGGGCACGGTGGGATGGGCAAAGGCGCCCGAGAGCTTGCCATCGCCGCTGGGCGCATCGATCCAGCCCGAATTAAAGAATGGCGCGGCATATTCGGCCAGTTGCGGCGAGAACCGACCATAGGCTTCCATGACGGTAGAAACGGCGCTGTCCCAATCCCAGGTGCGCTCATCGCTGGTGGGCAGCGGCGCATTGCGGTCCCAGGCATTGAGCTTGTCTTTGCCGAACCATTTTGCCTTCATGGCATAATAGCGGTGGCTGAGGCGCGGATAGGCCTCCTGCACGGCTTTCTGCAGCGCATCGACGACTTCGCGCTCGACCGAATTGGCCATGTGCCGGCTGTCGGCAATGTCCTCGTAACCGCGCCAGCGGTCGGAGATTTCCTTGTCCTTGGCCAGCACATTGGTGATGTGGGTGAACAGGCGCCCATTGGCCTTGAGGGTCTTGCCCAGCGCCTTGAAAGCCGCCGCCCGCTTGGGCTCTTCCTTTTCGCTGAGCAGATGGAGCGTTGCTTCCATATTGAGCGTTTCGCCATCCACCTCGAATTCGAGGCTCGAGAGCGTCTCGTCGAACAAGCGGTTCCAGGCGGAAAACGCGGTGGTCGACTTGTCGTGAAACAGCTCTTCGAGCTTGTCATCGAGCTGATAGGGCTTGGCCTTGCGCAGCTCGGCAAACCAGGTGCGATAGCGTGCCAGTTCGGCATCGCCGGCCATGGCCGCTTCAAGATCGGCATCTTCGATGCGGTTCAGTTCGAGTTCGAAAAACAGCACGCGGGTGGCCAGATTGGTGATGGCCTCATTGGTATCGCCCATGAACTTGGCGCGGTCCGGATCGGTCGCCTTCTGCGCATATTGCAGAAACGCGAACGAACCCAGGCGCCCGGTCAGATCGCCCAGCGCCTCGCTGTCCTTGATGGCCTTGGTCAGGCCGCCAGCCTTGGTCAGCGCGACCAGCTTGCCCTTGTAGTCTGTCTCAAAGCGCACCGCGTCGGCCTTGGCCTTTTCCAGATCCGCCTTGAACTGGGGGCTGTCCCCGCCGGGGTAGAGATCGCTGAGATCCCACACCGGCAGATTGCCGAACTGATTGTGGCTCTTCTGGGCGGGGGCGGTCATCGGCAAGTCTCCGGGCGATCAATTGTGCGCGGACCTTAGCGAGCGGGCAATGGGTTGGGAAGAGTCATGCCGCCACACGCTTTCAACCAACATCGAGTCATCCCGGCGAAAAACAGGCAATGTTGCGAGCACCAAAATCTCCATGATTAATCGACCCTTAACCCCCTCCGCCCATGCTGATCCCAAAACGGCACACGAATCGATGCCGCAGCAAAAAGACCGGAGTTTGGATGACGCGCGTTCTGGTAGTTGACGATGATCCGGTCCAGCTGCGCCTGACGGCCGAAGTGGCCAACCAGGCCGGCTTCAAGCCGCTGACCGCCACCGGCGGCGAACAGGCGCTGGCCATTCTGCGCGAAGACCACAATATCGGCGCGATGATCCTGGACCTGGTGATGCCGGACCTCGACGGCATGGGCGTGATGGAAGCCATGCGCCGCGAAGGGCTGACGACGCCTGTTATCATCCAGACGGCCAATGCCTCGATGGAAACCGTCATCTCGGCCATGCGCAACGGCGCGGCGGACTATTTCGTCAAGCCCGTGGCGCCCGAGAGGCTGGTGATCTCGCTGCGCAACGCCATGAAGCTGGATGCGCTTGAAGCCACCATTCGCGCCGAGCGCGCCCGCAAGACCGGCACGTTCAGCGCCAGCGACATGATCGCCAAGGCGCCTGCGATGACCCGGGTCATCGAGCTGTGCAGCAAGGCCGCCAAATCGACCATTCCCGTGCTGGTGGAAGGCGAGACCGGCGTCGGCAAGGAACTGATTGCCCGCATCATCCAGGGCTCGGGCGACCGTGCCGGCAAGCCCTTTATCACCGTCAATTGCAGCGCCATCCCGCCCAATCTGGTGGAGTCAGTGCTGTTCGGCCACAAGAAGGGCGCCTTTACCGGCGCCACCGCCGACCACGCCGGCAAGTTTGCCGAAGCG
>JAHJOS010000188.1 GCA_018820005.1 Alphaproteobacteria bacterium
ACACCGTCGCCAGCACGTCCGAGAATGGCAATTGGCGGCGGTGAATGGAAATGGCTGCGCCGCCGCCAATGACTGTGGCCAGGACCGTCACCATCAGCGCGATCTGAATGCTGATCCAGCCCGCGCTCAGATAAGCATTCGATGACAGCACTTCCTGATACCACCGCAGGCTCAGCCCATTGGGCGGAAACGCGATGAACTGGCTCTCCGACACCGAAACGCCCACCACCACGATCAATGGCGCCAGCAGGATCAGCGCGGTCAGCGCGACAAAAACATAGCCGGCAATACGCAACCAGCCCGGAACAGCCCTAACCATGCTTGGTCCCCGTCAGTTTGATATAGGGCACCAGAACGAGCAGAATGCCGACGAAAAGGATGACGGCCTGGGCCGCCGCAAACGGCCAGTCCGGTGTTGTGGTCACCGATTTGTAGATCGACGCCGCCAGCACCTGGATTCGCGTGCCCCCCAGCAGGTTTGGGGTGACGAAGGAACTGGCCGAGAGCGTAAAGCACAGCAGCGATCCGGCGACGATGCCGGGCAGCGCCAGCGGCAGGACGACGGTACGGATTGTCTGAAGGAATGAGCAACCCATGGTGCGGGCCGCTTCCTCAAGCCGTCCATCGATGCGCGAGAGCACGCCCAGAATCGATAGCGTCATGAACGGCAGTAGCACCTGCACCATGCCGATAACGATCGCCGTCTCGGTCTGCATCAGCGCAAACGTGCGGTTCGCCAGGCCCAGGTCGCGCAGCAGTTCGGGGATAAGCCCGCTGCGGCTGAGTAGAACCATCCAGCCAAAGGTCCGCACCACCACGCTCGTCATCAGCGGCAGGATCACGATCACCACCAGCCAGAGGCGGGCCTTGGGGCCAACCTTGGTCATGATATAGGCAAGCGGAAACCCGATCAGCGCGCAGACCACGGTAATGACCAGCGACAGGCGCACCGTGCGCCACAGGATATTGAGGTAATAGGGATCAGACAGGAACCGCACAAAATGCGCCAGCGTCGGGCCGTCTGGTCCCGAAATGCTCAATACCAGCATCTGCGCGATTGGCAGGAAAAAAGCGAGCCCCAGCAATAGAATGCCGGGCAGGGCCAGCAGCAGGTTCTCGGTACGGTCGTTCATGCGGTGCGTCTTCCTTGCTGTACGCAGCCCTGGTGCACGGGGCATTTTTGGCGGTGCTGGATCATAGGGCGGGCCATTTGAGCTAGCATCATGCGTCCAAATTGTCTCGGACGACACCCGGCAGCTGGCAAACGAAAAAGCGGCCTCTCCACCTTGGGACTGAAGAGGCCGGCGTTCCGGGTTTAGAGGGAGGGCCGCACCCGAACCGCGTGCAATGCTCCCCGGTGGGGAGGTGTGTTCTGCCCCGTCACGGCTCCCGAGAAGCCGAAAGGTCAGACGGGGCAGATCCGTCGTTTAGCGAGCGATCGTCTTGTTCCAGGCTTCCACCCAGGCAGTACGATTGGCCTCGATGGTGGCAGGGTCAAATCGGATCAGACCAGCAACACCCTCTGCGCCATAGGCAACGTCGGCGGCCACTTCCGGGCTGAGTTCGGCCTTGGTGTTGGTGGGTGAATAGCGCAGTGCCTCGGCAAAGCACTCCTGGGCCTTTGGCGAGATCGACATGTCGATGAACTTCAGTGCAAGTTCCGTGTTGGGACGACCCGCCACGAGATTGGCAGTGATGTAGCTCGCCGGCGTGCCTTCAGCGCCCTGAGCAAAGCCCGACGGCAGGCCGGCCTTGCGCAGCGTGAAAGCGTAGTCAGATGCGTACGGCGCCAGCCAGGCGTCGTTCTGTGCGAACTCCTGCTGGATTTCCGGGGAGGTCGACACCACGATGGCACCGGCATCAAGCAGCTGAGACACTGCGTCCAGGCCAGGCTGGATATTGGTGAGGTCGCCGCCCTGAGCCTGGT
The DNA here is from genome assembly GCA_018820005.1 of Alphaproteobacteria bacterium. Lineage (GTDB taxonomy): Bacteria > Pseudomonadota > Alphaproteobacteria > Rhizobiales > Devosiaceae > Devosia. The sequence goes on from JAHJOS010000188.1 coordinate 1,928, forward strand.
TGAGCATCAGGAAGCCAAGCATGCCATAGCCGTTGGAGATGTCGGTAAGCACCAGGTGCTCGCTATACTCGGGGTTGAGCAGGTCGGTCCACTTGCTGGGCGGTGTGGTCACCGCTTCGGTGTTGTAGACAAGGCCAATGGCGGCGATCGAATAGGCCGGGCCCTCGCCCTTTGCCATATTGGCGCCGGCGAAGTCGTAGAGATCCGCGGCATTGGTGAGGCTGGCCGGGTCAATCGGTGCAAGCAGCCCCTCAGCTGCGGCGACGATTTCCTGCCCACCCGAGAAGTGGATCACGTCGAATTGCGGCGCATCCTTCTGCGCGCGCAACTGGGCGAACGCGTCAGCCGAATAGGCGGTGACGACATTGACCTTTACGCCGGTTTCTTCCTCGAACGGGGTGATGATGCAGGCGCGGTGGGCTGTTTCATAGGCGCCGCCAAACGAGTTGATCGTGAACGTCGTGTCCTGGGCGAACACCGTGCTGCTGAGTAGGGCCGAAAGGCTCACCACAGTTGTACCGAGAATTGCTTTCATAGGTCGTCTCCCTTGCTGAATTGGTTCGAACAGCGCCTGGAAAAGATCCCCTCGACGCTGCGATGAGGCTCCGTCCCAACACAATCGGGGGGCGAAGCAGAGATTGTCGGACCCACCTGGGGTCCGCTGCATTAGAGGCGACCGAGTTCGACGGTCTTGGCGCCTTCAATGCGGATCAGGCGGCACTGCTCGGCCACGGCATCCAGGTTTTCAGTCATCTTGCCGAAATAGGTGCATGGAATCCAACCGGTGGGGCCAAACGTGCGACCACCAACGCCATAGAACATGCCGATCTCCCAGAATTCGGTCGGGTCGATCTTGAAGAAGTTCTTGGGCTGGTAGAACCACAGCAGCTCGCCAACCTCAGGCAGGACGGTCTGGTTTTCGGCAGGCAGGGCAGTGGGGTCAAAATTACGGTGCGACTCAGGCAGGCCCATCATGATTTCAGGACCCGAGAACATGGCGTGCGTGGCATTCCACTGGATCGGCGTTTCGAGCGCGTTCCACAGGGCTTCGCACGTCTTGGGTGCGTTGTCCCAATAAAGGGTGATGATACCCTGAACGTTGGCATCGACGAATTTGAGGTAGAATTTTTTGTCAGACATGAAGCGCCATAGGTTGGTTTGCACCAACAATCAAAGGCCTTCCAGCACCCCTGTCCAATTCCAATTCAAAATTCAAACTATAATGGATTATTATCGAGCGGCTTGAGCCCGCGCCATATCACCGATTGCGCGCCAGAATGCCAGATCATGCGGACGCTCTGCTGGGCGCCACTCAGGGTGCCACTGCACTGCCAGAATTGGCGTGTTGCGGTCCGATGACGAAACGGCCTCGACCACGCCGTCGTCTGCGCGGGCGTTCACCATCAGGCCGGCCCCCAGGGTTCCGATAGCTTGGTAGTGCACGCTGTTGATGGCAATATCGGGGCTCCCCACGATGGACGCCATAGGCGTGCCGGCAACCAGCCTTGCCTTGTGGCCATGGGCAAACATCTCATCGAGCGTCACCCCATCGGCCGCGTGATGGGCGAGATAGGGTTGGTCCAGCCCGTCGCGCTGATCCACCAGCGTACCACCCAGGGCCACGTTGATCTCCTGCAACCCGCGACAAATCCCGAATACCGGCTTACCGACGTCCATCGCGGCCTCGATCAGCATCGCGGATAGCCAATCCCGTGTCGGGTCAAACGGCCCGCGCCCTGCGATGGCTCCATAGCGAACCGACTCGATGTTGGAATTGCTGCCGGTCAGCAGGATGCCATCGAGGCGGTCAACCATTGCCCTGGCGTCGTCGAGAGTCTCGACCACGGGGCAAATCACCGGCACCGCATCGGCGTAGCGCGCAACGGCATCCACATAGCGTGTCTTGACGATATAGGCGTCTTCGCCCTCGACGGTGCGAGTGCACGAGATGACCCCGATAACGGGTTTGCGGGCGTTGGACATGATGTGTGTGACCGGCTGGAATGAAGAACCCTAAGGTCGGAATCCCCCGTGCTTTCGTCAAGCCGAACTATTGGCAAAATGGGACTGGACGTGCCTCAGGCCTTGACCAAAATCGGCCGCGCTTGCGCGCGCGACCCTCAGGGCGCCGACAAATGCATCTCGAGCCATTGCTCGAACCGAACAAGCGCGGGGTCGCCGATCCGCTGCGGCGCGATCAGCAGGTAATAGCCGCCCAGATGCACAGCACTCTGCAGGATTTCGACCAGCCGCCCACCCTCGATCTCGGTCCCGGCTGTCAGCCTGGTGACCAGTGCAACGCCCTGTCCGGCCAGCGCCGCGTCAAATCCCAGATTGGCGTCCCACAGCCGTGGCCCACGCAATTCACCCTGCAATTTGATCCCCATGGCATCAAACCAATCCGTCCATTGCTGCCGGCTTTCCTCATGGATCAGCGGCGCCTGTGCCAGCGCCGCCAGATCCTTGGGCATACCACTGCGAGCGATCCATTGCGGGCTGGCCACCGGGAACATGCGCGGCAACACCAGCGGCTTGGCGCCAGCGGGCAGGGCATCAAAGCGGCCAAATCCAATCATCAGGTCGGCCTCGCGCGCCGCAAAATCCGGCATCCGGTCAATGGCCCGCAGGCTGATCTCGACCCCGCCCATGGCGCCTTCGATTTCCGAGAGACGTGGCGTCATCCACCGGGTCGCCAGTCCCGGCATGCACCAGATGCTCAGCCCTGATCGCGGCGACGCCGGCCGCAGCTCCGCCGTAGTATTGGCGATAATCCGAAACGCGCGACTGACCGATGCGAACAGGGTTTCGCCCTGGGGCGTCAGCACAACACCGCGCGGCGTCGCTGTCACCAGTTTCAGGTTCATCCAGTGTTCGAGGTTGCGCACATGCCGGCTGACAACCGTGTGGCTGACCCCGATGTCATCGGCAGCCTTGCGCATGCTGCCCATGCGCGCAACCGCTTCAAAGGCGCGCAGCATGATCAAGGGCGGCAGATTCATTCCATCAGCACTCATGAGTGGAAGCCTTAGGGCACCACTGTGTGCAAATCAATCTGCTACTACCCGCCCGACGCACGGTCTAGCCTGAACCCAGTTCTTTCCTTTGCCCAGAGTGCACCATGGCCAATAATGCAGACCTCCGCGACAGGCATATTGCCGCCATTCCGCGCGGCCTCGCCAGCGCCTTTCCGGTCTATGCCCAGCGCGCCGAAAACGCCGAAATCTGGGACATCGAGGGCAAGCGCTACATCGATTTTGCGGGCGGTATCGCCGTTCTCAACACAGGCCATCGTCACCCAAAAGTCATGGCGGCCGTTCGTGATCAACTCGACCATTTCACCCACACCGCCTTCCAGATCGTACCTTACGAGCCCTATGTGGCCCTGTGCGAGCGGCTCAATGCCCTGGCGCCTTTCAGCGGGCCCGCCAAATCGGTGCTGTTTTCCACGGGTGCCGAAGCCGTCGAGAACGCGGTCAAGATTGCCCGCGCCGCCACGGGTCGCCCCGGCGTCATCGCCTTCAGCGGCGGCTTTCATGGCCGCACGACGCTCACCATGGCGCTGACCGGCAAGGTTGCGCCCTATAAGGTCAAATTCGGCGTCGCGCCACCGGCCATCTACCATCTGCCATTCCCAGCCGAGAGCCACGGCGTCAGCGTCGCCGATACCCTGCGCGCGCTGCAGACCCTGTTCCGTGCCGACATCGCCCCAACCGATGTGGCCGCCATCATCATCGAGCCGGTACAGGGGGAGGGCGGCTTCCTGCCCGCCCCAACCGAACTGCTGCAGGCCCTGCGTGAGGTCTGCGACACCCATGGCATCGTTCTGATTGCAGATGAAGTTCAGACCGGCTTTGCCCGCACCGGCAAGATGTTCGGCATCGAGCATTCAGGCGTCGAGCCCGATCTGGTCACCATTGCCAAGTCGCTGGCCGGCGGCTTCCCGCTCTCGGGCGTTATTGGCCGCGCTGCGATCATGGATGCGGCCGAGCCCGGCGGACTGGGCGGTACCTATGCCGGCAGTCCGATGGCCTGCGCTGCGGCGCTCGCCGTGCTTGATGTCATCGTCGAAGAGGGCCTGCTGGCCCGTGCTGACGCCATCGGTGCAACCATCCATGCTACGCTTGAAAAGCTGGCGTTGCGCAACCAGGGCGTTACCATTGCCGCCATCCGCGGCCCAGGCGCCATGATCGCTTTTGACATCGTCACAACTTCAGGCGAACCCGACGCTGCGGCCACCAAACGCGTCATCCACGCTGCGCTGGGCGATGGCCTGATCTTGCTGTCCTGCGGCATTCACGGCAACACCATCCGCATCCTCAATCCATTGACGATCTCGGACGCGCTGTTGCAAGAGGGGCTGGACAAGCTCGGCCGTGCCCTCGTCACCGCCCACTAAGCTCAGGAGCCGATATGCGATCCCTTGCCGATTCCACCCTGTTGCGCACCCAGAGCCTGATCAATGGTCAGTTCACCGGCGACGCCACGCTTCCCGTGACCAATCCCGCCACCGGCGAGGAACTGGCGCGCGTGCCCGACCATGGTGCCGCCGAAGCCACCACCGCCGTCGAGGCTGCCGCCACTGCCTTTCACCCCTGGGCGGCCCGCACCGCCAAGGACCGCAGCGCCATCCTGCGCCGCTGGTTCGATCTGATCATCGCCAACCGCCAGGATCTGGCGACCATCCTGACCAGCGAGCAGGGCAAGCCCTTTGCCGAAGCGCTGGGCGAGATTGACTACGCCGCCTCCTATGTCGAGTTCTACGCCGAGGAAGCCAAGCGGGTTGCCGGCGAACTGTTGCCCGGCCATCGCGCCGATGCCCGCATCATGGTGCTGCGCCAGCCCATCGGCGTCGTTGCCGCCATCACCCCGTGGAATTTCCCCGCGGCCATGATCACCCGCAAGGTCGCCCCGGCGCTGGCCGCCGGCTGCACCGTCGTGCTCAAGCCTGCCCCTGAAACCCCGCTGACGGCACTGGCGCTGGCTGAACTGGCCCAGCGTGCCGGCTTCCCGGCCGGCAGCTTCAACGTCATCACCGGCGATGCCATCGCCATTGGCGGCGTGCTCACCAGCCACCCAAAAGTGCGTCTCGTGGGCTTCACCGGCTCCACCGAGGTCGGCAAGACGCTGATGCGGCAGGCCGCCGGCACGGTCAAGAAAGTGGCGCTTGAACTGGGCGGCAACGCCCCCTTCATCGTCTTTGACGATGCCGATCTCGAAGCCGCCGTCGAGGGCGCCATCCTCTCAAAATTCCGCAACATGGGGCAGACCTGCGTCTGCACCAACCGCATCTATGCCCAGGCCGGCATCCATGATGCCTTCGTTGCCAAGCTCATCGAACGCGTCCGCGCCCTCAAGGTCGGAGACGGCTTTGCCGACGGCGTCGTGCAGGGCCCGCTGATCACCCAGAAGGCCGTCGCCAAGGTGGAAGCCCATATCGCCGATGCCGTGGCCAAGGGCGCTGAAATCGCCGTGGGCGGCCAGCGCCATGCCCTGGGCCAGACCTTCTTTGAGCCCACCGTGCTGACCGGCGTCACCGCCAGCATGGACCTGGCCCAGGCAGAGACCTTCGGCCCCCTGGCCCCGGTCTTCCGCTTCGCCGACGAAGACGAAGTCATCGCCGCCGCCAATGCCACCGAGACGGGCCTGGCCGCCTATGTCTATACCCAGAATGCCAACCGCATGTTTTCCGTCATGGAGCGGCTCGAATACGGCATGGTGGGCATCAACACCGGCCTGATCTCCACCGAACTGGCGCCCTTCGGCGGCGTCAAGCAAAGCGGCAACTCCCGCGAAGGCTCGCACCACGGCATCCTCGAGTTCACCGAACTCAAATATGTCTGCATCGGCGGCATCAACACCAGATAGCCATCTCCAAGTGGCGCCGCGCGACCACATGCGTTGAAGCGGCGCCACAAATGACCTATCTCAGGCCCCATGCCACCCCGCAAGAAAACCGACATCGAGCCCATGCTGTCCCAGGAGTGGACGCTGCCCTCCGCCGCGACGCTGGGCTCAGCGGTACGCGCCAAGGGCATATTGCTCGAAATGCGAGCGCGGCTGCCGCTGACGCTGCGCAAAAAACTGGATATTGCGGCCAGTACGCTGACGCTGGTCATGCCGCAAAGCGAGGCAAAAGCCTTCGCCGCCGCCGCTGAGACCGTCACCGCCGGACTGGTCGGCATCGAAACCCTCCCGGTCATCCCTCGCGAGATCGAGGACATCCTCACCATCAAGACCGCCGAGCGCCATCGCTGGCTCAAGGATGGCCGGCTACCCAGCGCCGGCACGCGGACCGTCAAGTTGCGGGGCAGGGCGAAGAAGATCACCTTCCACGTCTTTGATCCGCGCCTGGTGCAGGACCTGCTCGACAACGACCAGATCGACGCCTGGCGCGAACAGGACGCCGAAACCCGCCGCGAAAATCGCCAACGCGCCCTGTGGAAAGCCAAGCTGGCGCGCGCCGAGAAAACCGGCAAGACAGCGCCACCCGAAGGCGAAGACGATCCGGGCCTGGCCGGCTGGGCGGCATTCATGCGCGAGGGGCTGTTGCGCTAAAGGCGCCGACCGCCCCGGCGTCAGTCCCGAGGCGTCCAAAACGGCCGCGTCGCCGCGGCGCTGGAATATGCCATGATTGGGCAACAATACCGGGCGGATCATCTTGCCTTGAAGGCACGACAATGCCGGAGCCCCCGCGACGCAGGGGCTTCGGTGGGCTCACTTCTGGCCGATTGTTTCGGTCACGGTCTTGAAGAAGGCCAGATTGTCCACGCCCCAGCCCAGCGGACTGGCCGGTGAGGAAAGCTTGACGATGACCGTGTCGGTCGCGGGGTCAACATAGATATATTGGTTGAACAGGCCCTGGGCGGTGTAGGCCTTGGAGCCCGGAATTGTCCACCACTGGTAGCCATAGCCGAGGTTGTCAGCAGGATCGACCACTTCGGAGCCGACGGCGGCGGCGGTGGATTCCGCGACCCAGTTTTCCGGCACGACCTGGTTGCCATTGGCCTTGCCGCCATTAAGCATCATCAGGCCGAAGCGCCCGAAGTCGCGCAGGGTTGCATTATAGCCGGCGCCGTAGAATTCGCGCCCGACACTGTCCGGACCATCGAGCATGTAATAGGCATCGGCCTGCATGCCGGCAGGCTGCCAGATCTTCTCGCTCATATAGTCGGCGCCCTTCATGCCGACGGCGGCTTCGAGCACGCAGCCCAGCACCGAGGTGTCGAGGGTCGAATAGTTGAAGGCGCTGCCAGCCGTCTGGGCCGTCTCCGAGCGGTCGCGGGCATAGTCGCACCAGCGGTAGGTGTAGCCGACGAGCGAATTGTCATGCACTTCGGTGAGTTGGGTGTCGCTGCCAAATTCATAGACCTCAAGCCAGTTCACGCCCGAGCGCATCTGCAGCAGCTCGCGGATGGTGATGTCGGCATAGGCCGATGCGGTCCAGTCCGGCAAATAGGCGATGACCTTGTCGTCAAGGTTGGCGATCTTGCCCTCATCAAGGGCAATGCCGACCATGGTGGCCAGCAGCGATTTGGCCATCGAGAACGAGATGTGCTTGCCCGCTTCGGACATGCCGTTGCGATAGGTCTCGTGCACAATGGCGCCGTGCTGGATGACCAGCAGCGCATTGGTCGAAGTGGCTTCGAGGAACTGGTCGAGCGTCAGCGTCTTGTCGCCAAAGCTGAAGCTGTCGCCGATGTCGCGCGGCTCGACCGGCAGCGTCCAGACCTTGTCGCTGGCCTTCACCGTGCGGCTGGCGAACATGGTGTCGATATGCTGGAACGTCAGATAGTTCAGGCCCGGCGCCATGAACTGGGCCCGGGCATTGATCATGGTGTCGCTCAGCCAGTGTGCATCGTCCGCAATGGCCGGCGCGGCCGACGCCAGGGCGGCCAGTGCAATCGCTGCCGATAGTGCTTTCTTCATAGGATTCTCCTCCAGAATTTGCCCGGCGATCCGCTCCCCAGATCCGGGCGCACCGCCAATGGTCATCATGCGCACGGCGGGCCTCGGCGGACATTGACTGCCGTCAGAGGCAGCTGGAGAGTGGCACACAATTGTTATGTTGTATAACATTAATTGCGATGACGGACGCACCCGTGGGGAGGAGCATTGGCGGCCCGGCGCAGGTGAACAGCCTTGAGGCCGTGGGGCGCAAGGCATTGCCATCAGAAGCGGGCAGATGGTGATCTGAGGGGCTGGCCGGGGCGCGCGAATTTCCAGCCAGCAGACGGATTCGCTCCCGGCCACGGGCCCGGCGCGCTGGTCATCATTCGACTTGGCCGATACGGCGAACCGCTCGCAGCGGCCTGATCAGCGGCGGTTTCGGTGACCCGTGATCGTTAGAACCGTCCGCTGATACCCAATCTTGCGCCGGCCGCTCTTTGGCCATCCCCCTCGACGCTGAACTTCACGCCCAGATCGATGTTGAGTGCCTGGCCGAATTCGGCAGATATGCTGGCAGAAACTTGCCCGAATACCCCAGACCCCTGGAGTCCCGCGAAGCCGGCTGTGCCGCCGAACTTCGGCGTCAGCGCAGGGCCGTTTTCAAGCATGAACTGCCGGGCTATCTCCATACCAAAGGCTGGCGCGCAATTGCTCGCTGGTGAACCCTGGCAGGCCGATCACGCCGGTGCCGTTGGAAACCGCATAGTCATGCACAGTCTCCGACATATAGACGGCACGCAGTTTCGGCGGACCCAGCAAAAATTCTTTAATGCCAGAAACTTGCAGATCCGGGGCCTAGCCGTCCACGCCACGTTGCTGCGCAATGGCCATGGCGAACACACCATTTCCAACGCTCCAGTCCGAATAGTCATTTTCGTGCATGAAGATGAAAACGTCTCGGGGGGAGACTGCGGCATAAGCCTCCAGATTTCGCGCGATGGCCGCATAAAGGGCCCGCTTCATCGCGTCACTTCGGCCCCGGCGCATCGTGATCTCGACGACAATGACATTGTCAGAACGGGCAATGCCATTGAAGCGCCGGTCGAAAAAGAACTCGCCATCGCGGTA
>JAHJOS010000189.1 GCA_018820005.1 Alphaproteobacteria bacterium
CGGCCCTGGGCGCCTGGCGCCGCGGCACGCTCGTGGTGCTGACCAATCCAAAGGCGGCGCCCTTGGCAATCTCGGGCAGGCCGGCGATACCCATGGGCCGGCCATTGCGCACATTGCGCGCCAGCGTGCGCCGCGCCACTTCGGGCAGGCCGGTCATTTCACTGGCACCGCCCGTCAGCACGAAGCGGCGGCCACAGACATCCATCATGCCGGTAGCCTGCATGCGGTCCCGGATGGCGGTGAGGATTTCCTCGATGCGCGGGCGCATGACGCGCGTCAGCACGGAACGGGCCACCTACCCCAGCGCCTCGTCATGGCTGGCGCCCACGGGCTGGATCGGGATCAGATCGCGCTCATCGGCCTGGCCGGGCAGCACCGAGCCATAGAGCGTCTTGAGGCGCTCCGCATCGGCCACGCTCACCGAAAGCTGGCGTGCAATATCGAGCGTCAGGTGATGCCCGCCAATGGCAATGGCATCGGCATAGACCAGATGGCCTTCATTGAAGACCGAAACCGTCGTGGTGGCGCCGCCAAAGTCGATGCAGGCCACGCCCAGCTTGGCCTCGTCATCCACCAGCGTCGCCAGGCCTGAGGCATAAGGCGTGGCAATCAGCGCCTCGATCTGCAGGTGGCAGCGGTGCAGCACAAGTTCAAGATTGCGCATCGCCAGGGTTTCCGAGCTGACCACGGCCACGTCGACGCTGAGCTTGTCGCCCACCATGCCCTTGGGGTCGCGGATGCCCTTTTGCCCGTCGATCGAATAGCCGATCGGCAGGGCATGGATGATCGAGCGTTCCGGGCGCACCGAGCGCTCATTGACCGCCCGCAGCACGCGATGGATATCGGCCTTCTCGACCTCCTGGCCATCGAGCGACACAGCCGCCGAAAACGTCTCCGAGCCCAGCCGGCCGGCCGTCACATTGACGATGACCGATTCCAGCGTCAGCCCGGCGGCGCGCTCTGCCATGCCGACCACCGAACGGATGGTGTGCTCGGCCTTCTCGATATCGGTAACGACGCCGCTCTTGACCCCGGCAGACGGGCCATAGCCAAAGCCGATGACCTCGGCGCGATGCGAACGGCCCTTGAGCGCGGTGCCTTCGCCGCGCGGCGTCAGGCGGGCGATGACGCAGCACACCTTGGTGGAGCCAATATCGAGCACCGCAACCAGCGTGGTCTTGCCGGGTTGCACGGGACGCAGCCGCGAGGTCATGGCATCGGTCATCATGGCTTTTTGGTTTCTTGGTCGGAAGTGTCTTCGTCGGGCTTGTTCGGCCGCACGGCCACAAGACTAGGCACGCGCAGGTCAATGACGCTGAGGTCGCGGTCGAGCAGCTGGTAGCTGTCCTGGTAGGTCACCAGGTGCCGCAGCGCGCCGGCGACGCCCAGCTCAGGCAATTGCACCCGCAGGCCGGTGTCATAGATCAGGTCCCAGCGGCGGTCGGCGATGCGGGACAGGGCAACAAGCCCGTCCTTGAGCGTGGGATATTGGTCGAGCGCCCGGATCATCACCAGCGCATCGTCATTGGCGCCGTCGCCCACCACCAGCGGCAAGTCGCCATAGGCGCCCTTGTCCTCGCCGATCTGTTCGCCGCTGGCATCGACCACAAAGGTAATGCCATCGATACGCCAGCGCGCCACCGGCAGCTTTTCGGTGACAGTGACCACCAGGCCATCGGGATAGCTCTTGCGGATATTGACACTATCGATCGCCGGCAGCGCGGCGATGCGCTGGCGAGCCGCCTCGATATCGAAGCCGACACTGGAGGTCTGTGGTTCAACGCCCAGCGCGTCGAAAATGGCCTGCTCGCCCGTCAGGGTCTGGCCGGAAATGGAAATCTCGCCAATGGCAAAGCCGGCGGCGGCAAACCGCCCCTGTGCCGCTTCGGCCAGCGCGCTGCTGCTCAGCAGGATCGGTTCGCGCAGTTCATAAAGCGCGGTCGCCCCCATCAGCAGCCCCAGGGCCAGCATGGTACGGGTCAGGCCCTTGCGATGCAGCACCCAGGCGCGACCGACATTATTGGCGATGCGGCGGCGGGGAGAGCGGACAGGAACAGGCAGGGTTCGTGGATCATAGACCCGCGCACCAGCGAGAAAGGCCTCGCTCTTTACCTGTTGCAACTCGCGTCCTCCACCATCCAGGAAACCAGCTCTTCGAAGGAATGCCCGGCATGCTTGGCCTGCTCGGGCACCAGAGACGTCGCAGTCATGCCCGGCTGGGTATTGATTTCCAGGCAGACCAGTTCGCCATCGGGACCGGCTGCGTCGTTGAAGCGGAAATCGCACCGCGTCACGCCTCGGCAGCCAATCGCCGCATGGGCGGCCAAACTTAGCTTTTGCACTTTGTCGTAAATTTTCGGTTGCAGCTTGGCCGGAATAATGTGCGTCGAGCCGCCTTCGGCGTATTTTGCATCATAATTGTAGAACGCCAGGTCGGTGACGATCTCGGTTACCCCGAGCGCCACATCACCCATCACGGCGCAGGTCAGTTCGCGCCCCGGAATAAAGCGTTCCACCATGACGTCTTCGCCCGAATTCCAGTCGGCGCTCAGGATTTCCTGCGGCGGCCGATTGGCCCCCTGGCGCACGATATGGACGCCGAAGCTGGACCCATCGGCAATGGGCTTGATCACATAGGGTGGCGCCATGACGTGGTCGGCGCCCGCCTCGCTGCGCGGCACGATCACATGGTCGGTCACCGGCACGCCCGCGGCCTTCATCACGATCTTGGCCTGGTGCTTATCCATGGCCAGCGCCGAGGCCAATACGCCCGAATGGGTATAGGGAATAGCAAGCAGCTCAAGCACGCCCTGCATCATGCCGCTTTCCCCAAACGGGCCATGCAGCGCATTGAAGGCCACGTCGGGCTTGAGCGCGGTCAGCACATTGGCGATATCGCGGCCCACATCGACCTCGGTGACCCGATAGCCGGCGTTGCGCAGCGCCTGGGCGCATTCGCGGCCCGAGCTCAGCGATACCGGCCGCTCATTGGACCAGCCACCCATCAAAACGGCGACATGCTTGCTCATGGCTGGGTCCGATCACTGTCGACACAAGAAGAAATGGGCGCCATCACACCGCCCCCGTGAACACATCGCCATCAAGGAACTCGCGCACTTCCTGACCCGGCACAAAGTGGCCCATGCGGCGGATTTCCCAGCTCAGCGAAATGCCTGAATGGGCGCGCACCCGGTTGCGCACGGTTTCGCCCAGCGTCTCGATGTCATGGGCCGTTGCATCCTCGACATTGAGCAGGAAATTAGCATGCAGCTCGCTCATCTGGGCGCCGCCGACCCTGAGGCCACGGCAGCCGGCAGCATCGATCAGCTTCCAGCTCGAATGACCCTCGGGGTTCTTGAAGGTCGAACCGCCCGTCTTGGCCTTGGTCGGCTGGCTGGCCTCGCGCTTTTCGGTGATTTCGCGCATCCGGTTGAGGATCTCGTCGCGATCGCCGCCAAAGCCCTGGTACACCGCCGAGGTAAACACCGCCCCGCGCGGCCCGTTGGACTTGCGGTAGTGGTAGCCCATCTCGGCATTGGTCAGCGTGATGATCTCGCCCTGCCGGGTCACGGCGCGCAGCTCGACCATGCGGTCGCGCGTCTCGGTGCCATAGCAGCCCGCGTTCATATAGAGCGCGCCGCCGATGCCGCCGGGGATGCCGCGATAAAAGGTCAGCCCGTCAATGCCGGCTTCCGCCGCCGCCGTGGCCACCTTGACGTCGGGCAGCGAGGTGCCCACCCGGATCCTGTGATCGTCCAGCACCTCGATCTGGCCAAAGGCCTTGCCCGAAAGCCGGATGACGACGCCATCGAGGCCACCATCGCGGATCAGCAGGTTCGAGCCCAGCCCAATCACGGTCACGCGGATCTCGGCCGGCAGATGCTTGAGGAAATAGGCAAGGTCGGACTCATCGGCCGGGGTAAAGAACAGCTGCGCCGGCCCGCCCACGCGGAACCAGGTCACTTCGCTCAGCAACTGATTGGGGATCAGGCGGCCGCGGACATCACCGATCCAACCGGCAAACTGCGGCAGCAGGTCGGGATAGCTCATTTGGGCTCCTCCCCGATCAACGCACCCAACTCGGCCGGCAGCGCCGCCGCCCATTGGGTGATATTGCCCGCGCCCAG
>JAHJOS010000190.1 GCA_018820005.1 Alphaproteobacteria bacterium
CACACGCTGCCGCATGCCGCCACTTAGCTCATGCGGATAGGCGCGCAGCACGTCGGCCGGCAGCTTGAGCCGGTCGAGATGGTTGAGAATGCGCGCGCGATAGGCTTGGCCGCTCAGCCCCAGCGGCCGCATGGCGAAGTCTTCGAAGGTCTTGCCGATCCGGCGCACCGGGTTCAGCGTGCTCATCGAGCCCTGCATGATATAGCTCAAATGGCGCCAGCGGATCGCCTCGATCTGCTGTGGGGTAGCGGTGGTTACGTCCACCGGCCCGTTCTTGAACGCATATTTCACCGAGCCTTCCACCACCCGCAGGGGCGGGCGGATGGCGGCCGCGAGCACCTTGATGAAGCTGGTCTTACCCGAAGAACTTTCCCCGGCAATGCCATAGACCTCATTGCGGCGCACGGTCATGGTGATGCCATCGACCGCCCGCACTTCGCGGTTCACGCCGAAATAGCTCATCTGGTAATAGGCCTTGAGGTCTTCGACCTTGAGAAGATCTTGGGTCATGCGCAGAACTCTCCAGATACGCGAAGACGGGTCAGGCGACATCCGCCCCGGTGCGGGGCGTTGCTGAGGTGCGCGAGAGGCGGCATGGCGGACTGGTCCCTCATGCGCCCATCCTCCGCAGGCGGCTGCGCGGGTCGATATATTCGTTCATGCTCACCGCCAGCAGGAACAGGCCAAGGAACGTCATCACGATCAGGATGACCGGGATCACGATCCACCACCAGGTGCCCACCACCATGGCCGAGTGGCTGTTGGCCCAGTAGAGCACCGTGCCGATGGTTGGCTGGTTGATATTGGTGAAGCCCAGCACGGCCAAGGTCACCTCCAGGCCAATTGACCACAGCATATTGTTCATGAAAGTCGCGAACACGATCGGCATCACATAGGGCAGATGCTCTTCGAGCAGCACCTTGCGGGTATTCATGCCCGCAAAGACCGCATGGCGGGTGAACTCGCGATGTTTGAGCCCCAGCGCCACCGAGCGGATCAGTCGGGCATCGAAGGGCCAGCCAAAGGCCGCCATGATCAGGGCCAGCGTGAGGCTATCCATATTGCTGCGCAGCACAAAATAGAACAGCACCAGGATCGGGAAAATCGGCACCGACACGAAGATGTCGTTGATGAACATCAGCACGCGGTCGACCCAGCCGCCGACATAGCCGGCGGTCAATCCCACGGCGATTGAGATGATGCGGCTCAGCACAGCCACAGTGATGCCGAAGATCAGGCTGTTCTTGAAGGCCGCCGACAGCTGCCAGAACATGTCCTGGCCGCGCGAATTGGTGCCGAACCAGAACTGCGGCGAGGGCGGCTGATCGGGAATGGTCATATAGATCAGCGTGGTATCGACCGGTGAGAAGTAGCTCAGGGCCGAGAACACCACGATGATGGAGACTAGCACCATGCCGATGGCAAATTCGATATTGTAGCGGATGAGATCGCGGAAGACGGCAAACATGGGAACTACTCCGTCCGGACGCGCGGGTCGAGCAAGGGGTGCAGCAGGTCGACAATGAAGATGGCGACTGCAACGGCGGTGATCGACACCGTCGATACGGCCAGCACCAGCGCATAGTCACCGGCGTTCACGGCATCGATCAGCAGCGAGCCCAGGCCCGGATAGTTGAACACCTGTTCGGTGATCACCGTGCCCGAAAACACGCCGCCCAGCGCCATGGCCAGTGCCGTCAGCTGCGGCACCACGGCATTGCGGATGACATAGCCGCCCACGATGGTGGACTTCTTGACGCCGGCCAGCTCGGCATAGGTCACATAGTCGTCGTTGACGATATTGGACACCAGCGCCCGCATGCCGATGAACCATCCGCCAAAACCCACCAGTACCACCGAGGCGCCGGGCAGGATGGCATGCTGCAGCACCGAGCTGATGTAGGGCCAGTTCCAGCCTGGCGTCACATCCATGGCAAAGCCGCCGGAGATGGGCAGCACCGGCCACAGGAAGCCGAAGATGATCAGCAGTATGAAAGCGACGACATAATAGGGGATGGGCTGGATGCCCATGGCGACAATGCCGAAGATCTTGAAGAAGCGATTGTTCTGGTTGTAGCCCGCCAGGGCTCCGAGCAGGTTGCCGACCACGAAGGTGATCAGCGTCGCCGAGACAAGCAGGCCCAGTGTCCAGGGCATGGCGCGCAGCACCAGTGTCATGGCCGGGGTGGGAAAGGCCATCAGCGAAGGGCCGAGGTCGCCGCGCAGCAGCCGGGTCCAGAAACTGAAGTACTGGGCGAGGATCGGCTGCCCGGTGCCATACATCTCGCTCAGGGCGGCGCGTGTCGATGCAATGGCTTCGGGCGACAGATTGGCCCGGGCTGACAGGCGCCCCAGCACCTGTTCCACAGGATCGATCGGGGACAGATGTGTGACGAGGAACGTCGCAGAAATGCCGCAGAAAATGACCGCCAGCATCTGCAGCGTCCGCTTTCCTACAAACCACAAATAGCTATTCATACGGTCTCCTCAGCGGCCCGCGAGTTCGGTGTCTTGATGTGCGTGTGGGCTTGCAGGACTGTCCCGCGCCCACCAGCCGCGCCCGCGGGCTGCGGCACTGGACGGAGCAAGACCAAATCGCCGCCCGTCCGCTGCGGTTCCTCCCCCCGTGGGGGAAGGATCGGTGGGGTATGTCCCCGGTCGTGCTTGCGCTGGGGGCCCCTCGAAATGGCCCGGCGCCTGAGCCGGACCATTCGGGAGGAACGCGGTTACGCCACGGGCGTGATCTGGGTGAAGATGTACCGGCCATTCGACCAGTTCGTCACCGGATTGGCGTAGTTGTTCTCGGCATTCGGCCAGCCGGTCCAGAAGCGGTTCGACTGGATGGAGAACACGTTGTAGGCCATGATCGGAATGTTCGGCATCTCCTCAAGGTGGAGCTTGACGAAATCCGTGCCGTACTCGATGCCCTTGGGGTCGTTGAAGTCGATGCCGCGGATCTTTTCGATGATCTCGTCGAGACGCGGATCTTTCCAGCGCATCCAGTTGCGGTCAGGCTGCGACTTGCCGGGCTCTGCCACATAGGCCGAGTGATAGCTGTCCAGGAAGAAGCTGAGATCGGGGTGACCGCCCCAGGTTTCCACGGCCCAGGCGATATTGCACTCGTAATTGCCGACGCGCTGGCGATCCCAGGTGTCGGAAGCCACTTCGGCCTCGGCTGCAATGCCGTTCTGTGCCCAGGTCTGCGCGATGATGACGCCCAAACGGTTGACCACCCCTTCCTGCGGAACCATGACGCTGAAGCCGAACGGCGTGCCGTCGGCCTGCATCCACTGGTTGCCGTTCTTGGTCAGGCCAGCAGCGGTCAGCAGCTCTTCTGCAGCCGCGATGTTCTGCTTCCACCAGCCATAACCGAAGGCGTTGCGGATAGCGGTTTCGTCAGTCGGAACCGCGTCACCGAACTGCGGCCGCACCATTTCGGCAATCTGCATCCCGATCGTGGGATCATAGGGCTTCACCTTGCTGGTGCCCGTATCGATCTCGTAATTGGTCAGGAATTCCTGCAGCGGACCATGGTAGTCGCGTGGATGCGTGCCGGTCGGCGGTACCGAAATGGCCGACAGCGTGGCGGCGCCACGATATGAGGCCATAGACATCGCTCGCGCATCGAGCATCAGTGCCAGGGCCCAGCGGATACGCTTGTCCTGGAACTTGGGGTTCTGGTGGTTGAAGATTGCCATCACCAGCGTCGGATCGGGATGCGCATAGGGGAAGCCAGGGAACCAGCCCTGGATCTGCGGATCCTGCTGCACGATCGAGAACGTGCCTTCCGGCGTCAGGTCATGCACCATGTCGAGATTGCCATTGCGCATCTCGATCAGGCGATTGTCGGTGGAAATATTGTTCCGGTAAATGATGTACTTGGGCTTGGGTTCGCCCACCATGCCCATGGCGGTCTTGTCCCAGTCGGCGCGTTTTTCCCAGATATACCAGGTGCCGTTCGGATCGAACGAATGCAGCGTGTACGGCCCCAGGCTCACCGGCGGGTTATTGGCAAACGTCAGGATGTCTTCCTGCGCTTCCATGATGTGCTTGGGCATGATCCAGGCTGCAGTCCAGCGCACCGAGAACAGGGCATGGAAGCGCGAATTGGCTGCGTTGAGTACGAAGTGGACGGTGTAGTCGTCGGTTGCCTCGACCGATTTCACCTGCGCCGTGAAGGCGCCATTGTACGGCGTGCCAGGCGTGGCCTTCTGCTTTTCGACGGTGTAGACGACGTCGGCGGCGGTGAAGTCGACGCCGTCGCTCCACTTGATGCCCTGCTTGAGCTTGACCGTCATCTCGGTGAAGTCGGCATTGTATTCCCACGGGCCGTCGGCCAGCGAATTGTAGACCGCATTGTCGCTGGCGCCTTCGATGCCTGCATCGGGATCGATGAACCACAGCGTGTCGGTAGTCAGGTTGTGCGTACCATTGCTGGTGCCGGCGCCGCTGCCAACAACCCACGGGTTGAACCATGCCGGATTGCGGATAACGCCTTCCGGATTGTGGACGATCACCGTCTCGTTGCGCGGAAATTGGTTCAGGTCAGGTGCCGTGCCTTCGGCCTCCTGGGCAAAGGCCAGGCCCTTTGCAGAAATCATAAGCGCACCGGCAGCGGTGCCCAGCATAAAGCTGCGTCTATCCATCAATTCCTCCCTTTGGGGCACTTTGCGCAACCCCGTTGCAGAGGCGCCCTCCAGCGCCTTCTTAAGTCATACTTAACTGCCCCCAGCGGGCTGTCAACGCACTTTCTGATGTAAATCTGAATTTATGATATACAATGCAAAAGGGCACACCATTGCTGATGTGCCCCTGATATTGACTTGGCGCCAGGCGGCTTCCAGCACACGGCTGAAAGCCTCTATTTGCCTGTCACGCAGCGTTTTTTGTAGCTGTGCCGGCGGGCAGGGGGCTAAACCTTTACGCGCACCATCTGGTACGAATACGGCGGCAGCTTGACGGTCAAAGTGCCATTGGCAACGTTGGCGCCTTCGCCCTTGCGCGGCTTGACTTCATCCTGCTTCTTGGCGGTGTTGACCGCCTTCAGGTTCGGATGCGTCATCACCTGGTGATCGATCACCGTGCCCGCTGCAAAGCCCTGCAGGCTCACTTCGGTTTCGATGCTGTCGGTTGTGTGGCGGTTGACCAGGAAGAAGGTCAGCGTGCCCTCGTCTTCATTGTGCACACCCGACACGTCCACGAACGGCGTTTCGGCATCGTAAGACGTTTCGTAACCCGGCGACGTGGTCTGCAACTGCAGGGCCGTGCCGCGTCCGAAGACCGAGGCGAAGAAATAGGGGTAGTAGATTGTCTGCGCCCAGGCGGGGCCACCCTTCTCCGTCATGATCGGGGCGATCACGTTCACCAACTGGGCGATGCAGGCAATCTTGACCACGTCCGAGCGGCGAATGAAGGTGTTCAGGATCAACCCCACCATCAGCACGTCTTCAAAATTGTAGATGTCCTCAAGCAGGCCCGGTGCGTGTGGCCAGCCGCTGTTGCCATCCAGGATCTCGCGATCCTTCTTGTTGGAATGGTACCAGACGTTCCATTCGTCAAAGGAGATATAGACGTCCTTCTTGGACTTCTTCTTGGCCTTCACCTGCTTGATCGTGGCGGCGACGGTCTCGATATAGGTGTCCAGCTTCTCGCTCAGGCCAAGATAGTTCGGCGTGTTGTCGTCGCGGTTGGCGAAGTACATATGCAGGCTGATGAAGTCGACATGGTTGTAGGTGTGCTCGAGCACGATGCGTTCCCAGTCAGGGAAGCTGGGCATATCCATGTGCGACGAACCGCAGACGATCAGTTCGAGCTTGCTGTCGAACATGCGCATGGCGCGAGCGGTATTGGCTGCGAGTTTGCCGTACTCTTCGGCATCCTTGTGACCGACCTGCCAGGGGCCATCCATTTCATTGCCCAGGCACCACATGCGCACGTTCCACGGCTCCTTGCGGCCGTTCTTGATGCGCAGGTCGCTCCAGTAGCTTCCGCCGGGATGGTTCACATATTCAAGAAAATTGCGCGCCTCGTCGACGCCGCGGCTGCCAAGGTTGACGGCCAGCATCATCTCGGTGTTCACGGTGGCGCACCAGTCGGCAAATTCATGCACGCCTACGGCGTTGCTGTCCGATGTATGCCAGGCCAGATCCAGCCGGGTCGGGCGCTGTTCGCGCGGACCAATGCCGTCTTCCCAGTTGTATGCCGACACAAAATTGCCGCCTGGGTA
>JAHJOS010000191.1 GCA_018820005.1 Alphaproteobacteria bacterium
CCGTGGCTCATCCAGACCTGGTGCTCGGTGCCGAGATCCCAGACGCCATCATAGAGCGCGGACGTCTTGTCGACGCGCACTTCGGCGCGGCCGAATTCGCGGTGGTGACCGGCCTCGACCTTGCCGCCCAGCGCCATGCACAGCGCCTGCTGGCCATAGCAGATACCCAGGATAGGGATACCAGCGTCGAGGATCGCCGGATCGATGGTTGGGGCGTTTTCATCGAGAGTGGATGCAGGGCCACCCGAGAGCACCACACCGGCCGGCTGCATAGTTGCCATGGCGGCGGCTGCGCTCTGGAAGGGGTGTATTTCGCAATAGACCCCCGTCTCGCGAATCCGGCGAGCTATGAGCTGAGTGACTTGCGATCCGAAGTCGACGATCAGGATCGATTGCGGGCGGTCGGCAGTGTCTGGGCTTTGCATGGCGAGCCATTACCCGCGCTGGCGAGATTCCGCAAGATGGCGCGTTGCAGGACTGGTTTGCGAAGCCGCAATTGGCGGGCGGCCGCTGACCCTAGTTCAGAATTGCAATCGACAGATTGAGCAGCGAGGCAAAGGCAACCCAGGCCAGGTACGGCACAAAGAGCAGGCTGGAGACCGGATCGCGGCGCCGGGTGATTACGATGAAGGCGATGATCAGGGCCAAGATGACCATGATGATGGCGAAGGCCGGCCAAAGCATCTGGCCGATGAACCAGACTGGCGACCAGATCCAGTTGGCCAGCATCTGAGCGAACCAGAGTTTCATGGCGAGGCCTGAACGATCCAGCATCCAGGTGCGCCATCCGGCGACAGCGATCAGGACATAGAGCGTGGTCCAGACAGGGCCGAAGATCCAGTTGGGCGGATTGAACGGCGGCTTGGTGAGCCCCTCGTACCAGGCGCCGGGCAGCGACTGGGTGCCGATGAGGCCGCCGACGGCGATGACCAGGACCAGAAAGACCACAAGGGTCACCCAGGTGCCGGCGGCACGATAGTTGATGGCGGCGGGACTGGACATGGCGGGGAACCGGGCTGGTGCTTGTCAGCATCATACGCAGGAACGACCCGGGCAGTTCACCGCGCTACTCGGTGAGGATGCAGCCGGCCAGGGCGATGGTCATCTGGCCGGGGGCGCCCTCCTTGGGGGTAAAGTCCAGCGTGACGCTGGTTTCATCGGCCGACCAGCTGGCGGTCAGTTCATGGAACAGCGGCACGGTTTCGGCGCGCTGCGGCGGGCAGCCGCTGCGGATGTGGCTGCCATCGGCCTGGGTGACATCAAGCACGGTCACCCGGTTGCAGCCCACAGGGGTGCAGAGCTCGGCCATATCGAGCGACCTGGTGCCCGAGGGCGAGACCAGCAGATGGCGCGTATCAGGGCCGGGAATGGAGAACCACACAGCCGCCATGGCGCCGACGATAAGCAGCACGGCCGCAACAATGAAGATGCGGATGGTGATGACGGTGGACTGGTTGTCCGGCGGCGGGGTGATGGTCATCAGGCGCGGCGCAGCAGGGTGACGTAGAAGCCATCGGTGCCGGTGAGGCGCGGCGTGAGGCTGATGCCGCCGCCGGCGGTGACGACGCCATCGGGAACCGGGCTGCCAAAAGTCGTCTGCCAGAGCGCGGCAGTGTCCACCGGCGCAAAGCCGGGATGAGCGGCGCGGAAGGCGGCGACCTGATCGTCATTCTCCTCGGGGAGGATGGAGCAGGTGATATAGACCAGCGTGCCGCCGGGCTTGAGGTAGCGCTGGCCCTCGGCGAGGATGGTGGCCTGTTCGGCCACGCGCTGGGCAATCAGCTCGGGCGTGAGTTTCCACTTGGTATCGGGGCGGCGGCGCCAGGTGCCGGTGCCCGTGCAGGGCGCGTCGATGACGACGCGGTCCATCTTGCCGACGAGATCATCGAGCGCGCCGGGCTGGGGCGCGCGGACCTGCACGTTGCGGGCGCCATTGCGCTTGAGGCGATCATAGATCGGCGCGAGGCGGCTGCGGTCGCTGTCATAGGCAAAGATCTGGCCCTTGTTATCCATGGCCGCGGCCAGGGCCA
>JAHJOS010000020.1 GCA_018820005.1 Alphaproteobacteria bacterium
GCCGGCAGCCTTGATGGTCGGCTTGGCGCCGCCGGTCAGGATTTCGGTGATGCGCACGGTCGAGAGCAGCTGGCGGTGGCCGTTGCGGCGACGGTAATTGTGGCGACGGTTCTTCTTGAAGATGATGACCGTCTTCTGCTTGCGGGTTTCAAGCAGTTCGGCAGCGACAAGCGCGCCTTCGATCAGCGGCGCACCGACTTCGTCACCAACCATCAGCACCTGGTCAAAGGTGACGATCGTGCCAGCTTCGGCATCGAGCTTTTCGATCTTGAGAACGTCGTTGGCGGCAACCTTGTACTGCTTGCCACCGGTTTTGATCACGGCAAAAGTCATAGCATAACCGGGAGCGTCAAACGCCCGGTCCCATTGTGTCGCGCTCTGTGGCGCCGCAGGTTAAGCCCAGATCCTGCGGTCTTCTGACATGCTTGCCGGCGATCAAACCAGCGGGCAGCCTCGAACAGCGTTTTCAAACAAAGGAAGCGCGCCAGACCAGCCAGCGCGCAATTCCGATGCGGCTTATCAAGGCAAAAGCCTCAAGAGTCAAGCACCGGCGCGGGTTCAGGCCCCGTTGGGATACCAGTTGCGCAGGCGCAGGTCGATGCCCTCGGCCAGCGCCGGCTGCAGCACCGACAGGTCGCTTTCACCATAGTGATAGGGATAGACTATGGCGGGCTTGAAGGTGTTGATCGCCTCGGCAGCCTGCTCGGGCGTCATGGTATAGGGCAGGTTCATGGGCAGGAAAGCCACCTCAATGCCGGTCAGGGCCAGCATTTCGGGCGTCGGTTCGGTATCGCCGGCGACGTAGACAACCTTGTCGCCCAGCGTGATCAGATAGCCATTGCCGATGCCAACGGGGTGATAGTTCATGCGGTCGGCAGTGGTGTTGTGCGCGGAGATGGCGCTGACGGCGATGCCGTTAAGCGTGCCATCCTCACCATTGGCCAAGGCGCTGGCCTGAGCCTTGAGGCCCTCGGGCAGTTTGTCAAATACATCGGCATTGGTGATGATGGGCGCGTTGCCCGCGATGGCTTCAAGCGTAGGCACGTCGAAATGGTCACCATGACCATGGGTAATCAGAATGGCGGTGGGGGCGGGAAGGCCCTTGTAGCGGTCCGCGCCGCCTACAGGGTCGACATAGATCACCTGGTCGCCAAAGCCGAGCAGCAGGCTGGCATGGTCCACCGGGTGCACGATGATGTTGCCCTCCGCGGTGGCAATGGCATCGCCTTCCAGGGAGGTTTCCTGAGCAAACAGGGGATTGAGCCAGGCTGTGCTCAGTGACAGCAGCGGGAGCGTTGCCAAGCCAGCAACCACTTTGCGACGGTGAACCATGGGTTTTTCCTCGTGTCGGTGACAGTTTGCTTGCTTTGAACGTAGACCAGGCGGGTTTGGTTTGCTGCCCCACAATATTGTTACCGGGTGTGAGGCTGAATGCACTACCCCAGACACCGGGCCATCCGGGGGAGGGGGGCAAAGCGCGACCAAACCCCAGAAGGGGAGTTGCAGCCTCCCCAGAGCTATGCCATAAGCCGGCCCGTGTTGACCACACGGCCCCCAAATGGGGTTACTCATCGATCTTGCGGAGAGATGGCAGAGTGGTCGAATGCACCGCACTCGAAATGCGGCATGGGGGCAACTCCATCGGGGGTTCGAATCCCTCTCTCTCCGCCATCGATCTCCCATCCAGACCTAAAGAGTTGGCAGCAGGTTCGTCGCCTTCGCTTCTTGTCGCTTGCGTTCGGCAGTCAGATCGGTGCGGCGGCCTTTGAGACGAGGATGTCGAGTGGTTTCTGGCCGATCACTGGCTCAGCGGTCGCTGTCAGTGGCTCGGCACTGCCTATCTGTCAAACCAGCTTCCGCTGCGACAGGCCATGCCGCAGAAAAAAGCCATGGCGTCTTGGACCTAGTATGGTCTTGCGCCGGAGGCCAGGAAAGCATGAAATACCGTGATCCCGCGCCACCTTGCCCCTGATGGAGCGGCAGTGTCTGGCGCTGGATACAAGGGCGAATAACGCCTGCAGGCAGCGAGGAGCACACCATGGCTATGTCCATTCTTTTCATCGGCGGTACCGGCCAGATCTCCTATCCCTGTGTCGAGCGCGCGCTTGCTCAGGGCCACAAGGTGAGCGTCTACAACCGGGGTAAGCGGCTCGACGCGCTGCCAGCAGGGGTTACCTCGATTGTCGGGGAACTTGCGGCGCCAAGCTATGCGGACCTGGCCAAAGCCAATTATGATGTGGTGTGCCAGTTCATCGCCTTCACGCCCGATCAGGTGGCGCGCGACATCGACGTGTTTTCCGGCCATTGCGGGCAATATGTCTTCATCTCGTCGGCATCGGTCTATGAGAAGCCGGCAAGTCATTATGTGATCACCGAGAAGACGCCTGCTATCAATCCCTACTGGCCCTATAGCCAGGCCAAGATCGCGTGCGAAAAGCTGCTCGAAGCGGCCGACAGGCTGGCGTGGACCATCGTGCGGCCGAGCCACACGGTGCGCACAGGCCTGCCCATCATGATCGGCGACAGCGACGTGATGGCGCGCCGCATGCTTGACGGGGAACCCACAATCGTTGCCGGTGATGGCCATACGCCCTGGACGCTGACGCGGTCGTCCGATTTCGCCGTTCCGTTCGTGGGTCTGTTTGGCAAGGCGGCGGCGCTCAGGGACGTCTTTCATATAACCAATGATCGCGCCCATGTCTGGGACGATATCCAGTCAGCCATTGCTCGGCTGCTCGGGGTGGAAGCCAGGATCGTGCATGTGCCGACCGATACGCTGATCCGTTACAATCCGGAGTGGACCGGTCCATTGGTGGGGGACAAGTCGTGGTCGGCGATCTTTGACAATTCCAAGGTCAAGAGCGTGGCAGGGGATTTCACCTGTGCGCAGAGCCTTGATGACATCCTTGCCGAGCCGATCATGCATCTCAAGCGACGATTGGCCGGCAACCGGCCGCCGAAAGGTGATCTTGACGACCTGGTGGATCGAATCTGCCGGGAACAGGCTGGGTTGGGCACTGCATGAGGTCCGGTACTGCCAAGACCTTTGTGAATAGCAGGCCCGTTTAACGGGTTCATGCTCGTCGACACAGCGTCACGGAGCAGGCGCGACGCCCTCTCATACCTTGAAATCATCAATCTATATGATAACGTTTCATTTTGTGAGTGTCGGCGGCCGCATTCTGGAAGGGTGCCCCGGTATGGCGGTTTGCAGGCCAGCACATCCAATGCCCCCTCCAAAGTGGATTGACCATGACAACCGCCGGACGCCGACCCAATCCCTACCGGGACGAAAATGATCCCATTGCCGCCGGCCCGTTCGAGGGCAACTGGGAGTCCCTGATTGCCCAGTACAAGGCGCCGGACTGGTTCCGCGATGCCAAGTTCGTCCTGTGGGCGCATTGGGGTCCACAGTGTCAGCCCGAAGCCGGCGACTGGTATGCCAGGCACATGTATGCGCAGGGCCAGCCCCAATATGACCAGCATCTGGCGCGCTATGGCCACCCGGCCGACACCGGCTTCATCGATGTGATCGGGCAGTGGAAAGCGGAGAACTGGGATCCAGATGATCTGCTTGATCTCTACCAGCGCGCCGGCGCCAAATATTTCGTCGCGATGGCCAATCACCACGACAATTTCGACAATTACGCCTCCAAATGGCACGACTGGAATTCGACCCGGGTCGGGCCGGGCAAGGATATCGTTGGTATCTGGGCGGAAAAGGCCCGTGCGCGTGGCCTCAAGTTCGGCGTGACCAATCACGCGGCCCATGTCTGGCACTGGTATCAGACGGCCTATGGCTATGATCCCGAGGGACCGCGCGCTGGCGAGCGTTATGACGCCTGGAAGCTGACCCGGCATGACGGGGCCGGGAAATATTGGGATGGCTTGGATCCGCAGGAACTCTATGGCGGCGCCACCATGCCCATGCCGGATGGCATGACCGATGCTGCAGGGGCCTGGGCCTGGCATGAAGCGCATGACCGGGTCTGGGAAGAGGCCCCGCCGTTGACCAATCCGATCTTCGTGCGCAACTGGTTTCGCCGCTGCAAGGATTTGATCGACCGCTATCAGCCAGATCTCCTCTATTTCGACAATTTCGACCTGCCCCTGGGGCAGGCCGGGCTCGATATCGCGGCCCATTTTTACAATGCCTCGCTGCAGTGGCATGGCGGGCGCATGGAGGCTGTGCTCAACACCAAGGAACTGCCGGCTGAACGCTTCGGCGCGCTGGTCGAGGATGTGGAACGCGGCTATCGCGCCGAGATCGAGCCGCATCCCTGGCAGACCGATACCTGCATTGGGGAGTGGCACTACAAGCGCGAGATCTTCGACCGTAAGGCCTATATGAGCGCTGCTGCTGTGATCCATCGTCTATGTGACGTTGTGGCCAAGAATGGCAATCTGCTGCTCAGCATTCCAGTCAAGGGTGACGGGACGATCGACAGCGAAGAGCGCCGCATTCTTGAAGATGTCGCGGTGTGGAACGAGCGCTTTGGCGACGCGATCTTTGCCAGCCGCCCCTGGCGGGTCGCTGGTGAAGGCCCCACGCAGGTGCAATCAGGCCAATTTGGCGAGGAAGCTGCCAAGCCTTTCACATCGCAGGACGTCCGCTTCACCACCAAGGCGGGCAATCTGCAAGCGATTACCCTCGGGCCGGTCGATGGGCGGGTGAACATTGCCTCGCTGGCCGAAGGCACCAATCTGGGGCAGGGCGCGGTCGAGCGCGTGGAGGTCGTGGGCGGCACGGAGCCGCTGGCGTTCTCGCGCGACGCACAGGGTTTGCACGTGCAGGTGCCGGAGGGCGCTTCCCATCACTTTGGTGTCGCGCTCAGGATTATCGGTGGCGGTCTGACGGACTGACAGCAGGTTCGATCGCCGTCTTGGCGGGCACGCACTGCCAGAAATTGCGCGTCATTGTCCCCGGACGATGACGCGTTTTGTCTTTTGGCGGGACTAAATTGCTGATGCTGATCGCTTTTGTGGCGGCGCGTGTATCGTGACAGAATTTTGGGAGGGGGACTTGCGCCGGTCAAGTTAGATGATAACGTTGCCATGTAGTTGACGATGGCCGCAGAGAACAGGCTGGGTCAACAGCGGAGGAGAAAGCAATGATCAAGTTTAAGGGCGTCCTTGGACGCCGTGCCCTTCTGTCTGGCATTGCCACAGCGGCCATGCTGGTCATGGGTGGTGCTGCACTGGCTCAGGACATCAGCGGCGAGCTCGCAATCCTGCAGTGGCAGGGCGGCGTCGATGCCGAAATGTGGGCCAAGCTGGAGGCCGACTTTGTCGCCCAGCACCCAGGCGTCACCGTTCGTGAATTGGCCATCACCGCACAGGGCGACGCCCGTGGCGGTATTCGCACCGCCATCCTGGGCGGCGAAAAGGTCGATCTCATCATCAACACCTGGCCGGCATTCCGCAAGGAACTGGCCGATGCCGGCATTCTGCGTGGGCTCGATGACAATTGGACCGCGCTTGGGCTGGACACCACGTTGAGCCAGTCATGGCGTGACCTGGGTATCAGCGACGGCGTCAGCTATGGCGTGCCCTATACCTATGGCGACCGCTCGGGCATCTGGTACAAGACCAGCCAGCTCAAGGATGCTGGCGTGGAAGTGCCCAAGACCTGGGAAGAGTTCATCGCCGCCATCAAGACGCTCAAGGCCGCTGGCTACGACACCCCCATTCCGATGCCCGCCAAGTATTGGGCGCACGGCGAGTGGTTTGAAACCCTGCTGCTGCGTACCGGTGGCGTCGAGGCTGCAGCCAAGCTGGCCGCGCATGAGATTCCCTGGACTGACGAGGTGGTAAAGACTGCGCTGCGCAAATATGCAGAGTTGCTCAACGCCGGGTGCTGCGGCACGCCTGAGCAGATGTTTGCTGGCGACTGGGATATGTCTGCCGATCAAATCTTCAAGGCTGGCACAGGCAATTTCCTGCTGGTGGGCATGTGGGTGAATGCTCGCGCCAAGGGCGAATACGGCCTGACCGAAGGCGTTGACTATTCACTCTTCCAGTTCCCATCGCTGGGTCTGGGTCATGACGACACATCCAGCGTTGACGCCAAGGAGCTGCTCGCCACATCGAACGGCGCAAACCCCGACGCGGCCGATGCCTTCCTGACCTATATCGTGTCGCCCGAAGCAACCAAGATCCTGGCCGACTACGGCTATGCCTCGCCCAGTTCGAACGCGGATACTTCGCTGCTCGGACCGGTGCAACAGCAGGCCACGGCGGCGGTTGCTGCCTCCAAGGTGCAGTTCGTGCTCGGTGATCTTCTGCCGGGCGATCTGGTGGACGAATATCGCGTCCAGCTGCAGAAGTTCCTGCAGGATCCCTCCGACGCCAATATCGATGCTGTCACCGCAGCAATCGAAGCCAAGGCTGCGGAATCGTACTGATGAGCATATCCGCTGCAGACGCAGCGGCGCGCTCATCCCAAGAGTCCTCCCCCGTGGGCGGTGGTCGGCGCAAGCCGATCGCCGTCCGCAGGAGGCGGCTTGGAGAGGTGCCGGCTGCCTGGCTATTGATCATCCCGGTGCTGATCCTGTTCGCGATCACGGTGATTTATCCGTTGGTCGAGACCATCCGGCTGAGCTTTTTTGACATCAAAGGCCTGGGCAAGCCGAAGTTCATTGGCACCGGCAATTACATCAAGCTGTTCACCGATCCGGCTTTCCGCAATACGCTGTGGACCACGCTGATGTTCACCCTGGGCACCACCACCATCACGGTGAGCCTGGGTTGGTTCCTGGCGATGCTGTGCTCCTTTGCACCCCAACGCACGCTGGTGTTCCGCGTCATGATCTTCGCTGCTTTCGGCATTTCCGAAGCGGTGAGCGGCTATATGTGGATCTCCATGCTGCGGCCCGATCAGGCGGGTCTGCTCAATTCGGTCATCGGCCTGTTCTCGCCCGGCTTCGCCCATCCATGGCTGGGTGACCCCAATACGGCGCTGTGGATGATCATCGTGGCCGCCTCATGGAGTGGCGTGGGCCTGCCGCTGATGCTGTGTTTTGCAGCGGTGCAGGGCATTCCGCGCACTGTGCTGGAAGCCGCCTATATGGATGGCGCCAAGCCCTTTGCCATCATGCGCTTCATCATGGTGCCGCTGTCCATGCCTGGCGTGCGCGTGGCCATTTTCATCAACCTGCTGGGGGCGCTGCGCGCCTTTGACATCATCTATGTGCTCACGGGGGGCGGCCCCGTCCGTTCCACCGAAACGGTGGGCTATTTCATGTACCGGGAATCCATGACCCAGTTCAAACTGGGCTATGGCGCCGCTGCCACGGTAATCTTGCTGGTTGCCGTCATGGTGGTCTCCATTCCCGCCATCATCCAGCGCACGGCAGGTGCCAAATGATCGGTCGCGTTCCCAACTGGATCGTCTGGGTCGTAGGCGTTATCGCCTGCATCTGGGTCATCCCCATCATCGGCATTGTCGTGACCTCGGTGCGCCCGCCTGCGGACGTCACGCTGGGCTGGTGGCGGCTCGACAATATCCGCTTCACCCTCGATGCCTGGATGCGGGTCTGGGATGAGTATCCCCTGGCCAATGCGTTCTGGACCACGCTGTGGATTACGCTGATCGGCACGTCGGCCACCATGCTGCTGACCCCGGCAGCGGCCTATGCCTTTCACTTCCTCAAGTTCCCGTTCCGCCGCACGATCCTGGTCATCATCATCAATGCCTTCGTATTGCCGGTGCAGGTCGTGGTGATCCCGCTATTCCAACTCTGGCGCGATACCGGGTTGATCGACAATATTCTGGCGGTGCTCATTCCTTATGTCGGTTTGAGCTTTGCCTGGTCGATCTTTCTGGTGAAGAACTTCATGGAGGATTTCCCCAAGGAGCTGATCGAGGCCGCCCGGATCGATGGCTGTGGCCCCCTGGCAACGTTCTGGTTCGTGGTGCTCCCCAATAGCCTCGCCGCGGTTTTTGCGGTGGGCATCCTGCAGTTCCTGTGGTGCTGGAACTCGCTGCTGTTGCCCATGCTTTATCTGCGAACCAACATACCGCTGCCAGTGCTGCTGACCCGCGTGTCGGGCACCTACGACCTCAACTGGGATTTGCGCAGCGTGGCAGCCATTGTCACCACCATCGTCCCGCTCATTGTCTTTCTCGTTTTCCAACGCCAGTTCGCCGCCGGGTCGCAGACCCGCACCGGCGCCAAGGAATAGTCTCATGCCCGTGACCAACAAGCCGATCCGCTATCGGCAGATCCATCTCGATTTCCATACCTCAGAGCATATCCCCGGTATCGGTGCGGATTTCGATCCCGATGTGTTCGTCGGTACGCTCAAGGCGGCCAATGTCGACAGCGTCACCATCTTTGCCAAATGCCACCATGGCTGGTCGTACTATCCTACCAAGGTGGGGGCACCCCATCCCAATTTGGCCCGTCCCGATCTGATGGGCGACATGGTCAAAGCGCTCGCGGCTGCCGATATCGAGGCGCCGATTTACATTACCGTGCAGTGGGACGAGCGAAACGCGCGCCTGCACCCGGAGTGGCGCGTGCGTGCGGCCAGCAAAAACCGGTTTGATCCCAGCCAATTGCAGGCGGGATGGCATACGCTTTGCCTCAATCACAAAGCTTACCGTGACGAATTGCTCGAACATGCCCGCGAAGTGGTGCGCAACTATGATACGCCCGGCCTGTTCTTCGATATCGTGCTGGCGACCGACTGCGTCTGCCAGCAGTGCCTGGAATCGATGGCCGAACATGGGCTTGACCCGACCAAGGCCGAGGATCGCCTGACCAATGACGAATGGGTCAACGAGGTATTCCGCACCGAGATGACGGCGGCGCTGCATGCCGAGTTCCCGGGCCTGCGTATTTTCTACAACTGCGGCCATATTCACAAGCAGGGCCGCAAGCGCTTCGCGCCCTATACTCATCTCGAACTCGAGAGCCTGCCCACTGGTGGCTGGGGCTATGACCACTTCCCCTCAAGCGCGCGCTATGCGGCGACGCTTGGCCTCGATTTCCTCGCCCATACCGGCAAGTTTCACCTCTCTTGGGGGGAGTTCGGCGGCTTCAAGCATCCAGATGCGCTTGAATATGAAGCGGCACAAATGGTGGCGCTGGGCTCGAAATGCCTGGTGGGCGACCAACTCCACCCCAGCGGCGCCATCAACCCCGACACCTATGCCTCAATCGCGCCGGCCTATGCTCGTATCGCCAAGCTCGAGCCTTATCTTGAAGACGCGCGCCAGGTGTCGCAGGTCGCGATCCTGTCATCGGAATACTTCCACCATGCCGGCGACCGCAACAGCGCTGCCGACAACGGTGCGGCGCAGATGCTGCTTGAACTCAAGGTGCCCTTTGATGTCATCGACGGCACATCGGACTTCAGCCCCTACGATGTCATCATTCTGCCCGACGATATCCCGGTA
The DNA here is from genome assembly GCA_018820005.1 of Alphaproteobacteria bacterium. Classification (GTDB taxonomy): domain Bacteria; phylum Pseudomonadota; class Alphaproteobacteria; order Rhizobiales; family Devosiaceae; genus Devosia. The sequence continues at coordinate 9,404 of JAHJOS010000020.1, forward strand.
GACGCCGGCCTGGCCCAGCAATTGAACGCCTTTGTGGCCGATGGCGGTGGGCTGCTAATGTCAGGTCGATCTGGTCTGCAGGAGGACGGGCGTTTTGCTATCGATAACGGCGTGCACAGCATGGGGCAGGTGGAATTTACACCAAGCTATGTGCGTTCGGCCCCGAACTACGATGCGTCCATGACAGCGACGCCGTTTGTAGTCTATGGCACAGCGCAGCAGATTGTTGCCGACGGTGCGGCTGTTCTGGCCGAGATCGTGCCGCCCTATTTCAATCGAAGCTATGCGCATTTTTCATCGCATGCCCATGCGCCGGACGATGTCGCCGCTGCGCCTTTGGGCGCGGCCGTGACGCTGGCGGGCAGGGTGGGTTACGTCGCCTATCCGATCTTTTCGATCTACCACAATGTCGGGCAGCCGTTGTATCGGCATATCGTGCGCGGGCTGCTGTCGCGGCTATTGCCGCAGCCGGCACTGACGACGGATCTTCCATCGGCGGGGCGTGCGACGCTGACCCACCAGGCCGAAAGAGGTCGGCATATCGTGCATCTGCTCTATGGTGCGCCCCAGATCCGCGGTAAGGCGGTGCAACAGGGCGAGACTACCCGTGTCATGGAAATGATCGAGGATATTCCGGCGATTGGCCCGGTAAGTACATCGGTGCGCCTACCCTCCCGTCCCAAGCGAGCGTATGAAGCGGTTTCGGGGCAGGACTTGGACGTCCGTGACAATGGCGATGGCAGTTATGGTGTGACTCTTGATCGACTGCGTATTCACGCGGCGATTGTCTTTGAGCACGCCTAATATGACTTTCCGCCATCATGTGGCGGCGTACCACCAGCCCACGAGGTTGATAGATGTACGGCGTTCCGGCCTCGGCCGGACGCTGGCCAGGGCAGTTGGGATAACAACGGTGCAAAGCAGGAACGCGGACAGAACCAACAAGAAGCAGGCCACCATTGTGGACGTGGCGGAGTCTGCTGGTGTCGCTATCGGGACAGTGTCGCGCTATCTCAACGGCCTGCCCGTCCGCGGCTCCAACCGGGCCCCGATCGAGAAGGCCATCAGCGAGTTGGGCTATCGCCGGAACATGGTGGCCGTGTCCATGAAGCGGCAAACCACCCATATCGTGGGCTTCATGGTGCCGGCGCTTAGCGAATTCCATTCGGGCCTGCTTGACCAGTTGACGCGCCGCATGCGCCGCACCGGGCGCGCCGTGCTCAGCTATTGCCACGACATGGAAGCCCGCTCCATTGAGGAAGGGCTGGAATTCTTCGCGTCCCACCGCGTCGATGCGGTGGTGATGGACGGCGTCATCCAGGCACAGCCGGCCCTGGAGCGATATATCGAGGATGGCCTGACGGTCGTGCTCTATGACAATGACATACCGGGCCTGTCGGCCGACCGGGTCTTTTCCAATAATCGCAAGGCCAGCGAGCGGATGGTCAACCATTTGATCGACCTGGGCCATACCCGCATTGCCACCATTCACGGCAGCAAAGACAATTCCGCCGGACAGGAGCGTCTGCAGGGCTATGCCGACGCCATGGAGCGGCATGGCCTCACCGTGCCCGCCGGCTTTGTTGCGTCCGGCTATTGGAGCGAAGAGGGCGGCCACGCC
>JAHJOS010000192.1 GCA_018820005.1 Alphaproteobacteria bacterium
ACCGGAATGCGCAGCAGCGTCTCCCACACCTTGACCTCGAAATCGGTGCCGATCAGCACCACCCGCACTGGGCGTTCCGGTGACCAGTGCGCGGGATCAAACGCCTGCGCCACCATTGGGGCAATGCGGGCATCGTCGCGCGTGAAGCGCGCATTGGGCCAGCGATTGGCGAGGTCCTCGAAGGCCTGTTCGACGCTGGTATCGGCATCGGCAAAGCCCAGGCCCGACATGCCGTAGTCGGTGGCCGTTACCACAGCCATGCCGAATGGCGAGGGCGCTGCGCCCCAGATCATGTCGAGCCCCGCCCCGCCGGCACGAAAGATGCCGGGCGGCATGGCTTCATAGGTCACGAACAGATCATGCAGGCGCGAGGTGGAACTGAGACCCACCGCATAGGTGGTATCGAGCACGCTCTCCTGCCCGCGCAAAAGGCTCTTGGCATGGTCGAGCGCGACGGCCTGGGCAAAACTCTTGGGGCTGAGGCCGCACCAGCGGCGGAAGAGATCGGTCAATTGCCGCTCGGTCAGCCCCAGGGCCCTTGAGAATCGACCGAGGTCGGCCACATCCGGACCGTTTTCGCTGAGATAGCGGATGGCGGCCTGAATGGTCTGGTAGTCGCTGGTGCCATCAAGCCGGACAATCTGGTTCACGGGTTCACCCATCGTGTGCGCAACGTCTAGGAGGGCGGGTCTAGCGCGGGGCTGCGGCCGTGACGACCCGGTTTTTACCGCTGATCAGCGCGGGCCCGGCGCAGTGCGGTACCCAGGGCCTTGGCAAAGCTCGACCGGTCCTCGACGCTGAGGAAGGCGCCCACCACCAGTTCATCCTCGCCCTGGCGCAGCCGGATAGCGGTGGTCTTTTCATTGGCGTCGCGTGTCAGCAGCAACCGAACGGCGGTCGGCTGGAAGCGCCTAAGGGTGCGCGCGCCGCGCCGGTCCGTACTCTGCCATTCGATCTGGTCGGCCCAAACCGTGACGCGCTCGCGGCGACGGCCTTTGCCGCGCAGTGTCAGCACCAGCGCGATGGTCGCGCCGGCCAGCACCATGAGGGCCGCAACCAGTTCGAGCGCCACGGGCACCAGCAGCAGCCACGGGGCAACAAACAGCAAGGCCGACAGGCCAGTCAGCAACCAGCCGTCACGCTTGGTCAGGGCGCGATGCGGCGTCAGCTCTGCGGCAAGCAGCGGCGTTGTTGTGGTTTTGGTGTGCATTGGCCAGACGGTCTCTTCCCCTGTAGTTATAGCGCCAGATTCGGAGCCAAGAGAATGCCTGCGAACAAAAAAGTGAAGTCGCTGCCCCGGGCCGATGTCGAGGCCATCTTCGCGCGCTTCCACCAGATTGAGCCCGAACCCAAGGGTGAGCTCGATTATAGCAACGCATTCACACTTCTGGTCGCGGTCGTGCTGTCGGCCCAGGCCACCGATCTAGGGGTCAACAAAGCCACTAAGGTGTTGTTTCAGCTGGCGCCGAGTCCAGCCGCGATGGTGGCGCTGGGTCAGGACGCCATCGAGCAGCATATCCGCACCATCGGCCTGTTTCGCACCAAGGCCAAAAATGTATTCCTGCTCAGCCAGCAATTGCTGGATTTGCATGGCGGCGAAGTGCCGGCGGACCGAGAAGCGCTCGAAGCGCTGCCGGGGGTCGGGCGCAAGACGGCCAATGTGGTGCTCAATATATTCTTCAAGCAGCCCACCATCGCCGTGGATACCCATCTGTTCCGCGTCGGCAATCGCACCGGCATGGCGGTGGCCAAAACGCCGCTGGCGGTGGAACAGATCCTGCTCAAGGTGATCCCCGGCCAATATATGCTGCATGCGCATCACTGGCTGATCCTGCATGGGCGCTATATCTGCAAGGCGCGCACGCCCGAATGCTGGCGCTGCCCGATTGCACAGTGGTGCCGCTACAGCCCCAAGACACCCGCGCCCAACAAGCCGCTGCCGGCCCATGTCTAGGCGCTAGACGCTGCCGTAGCCCCGCGCCATGGCGGCGGCGAAGAGCGGGATCAACGCCAGTCCGATGACCTGCAGGTGGATGAAGCGGCGGGATTTGGCGATTGCACCAGCGCTCGGGGCAAAGCCGGGATCGCTCTTGAGGCGTCGCGACCAGTTCAGGAACGCCATCGTGGGCTGGACCGACAGCAGACCCACCGCCAGGAACAGCATCATCTTGCCCCAGAACACGTGGTTGCCAAGATAGTAGCTGGCGTCGGTGCGCCCCAGGAACACCCGGCCAATTCCCGCTGCCAGCACCAGCACGGCCGCGATGCCGTAGTATCTGTCAACGGTGGCAAGCTGGTGGAGGCGCACGCCACTGATGCCCGGGCGCAGCAGCGCGAATTCGGCCGCGACGATCGCCACTATGGCGAAGACCGAGAGATGATGCGCCATGGTCAGCAGCAGATCGATATCCATTTGCGGCACTCCACGGGCGCATGTTAACAACGCATACATATATGAAATTCAATGTGAACAATGTCAACACCAAGCAATGCCCCCTATCACCACGGCGATCTGCGCCGCGCGCTGCTCGACGCCGCCCTGCTGATTCTGGAACGTGAGGGGGAAACCGGGCTTGGCCTGCGCGATCTGGCGCGTGCCGTCGGCGTGTCACCGGCAGCGCCCTATCGGCATTTTGATGGCAGGGCGGGGCTGCTCGAGGCGCTTGCCGTCACCGGCTTTCAGCGCTTTACCCGCGCCATGGCCGATGTCTCGCTGAGCCAGCCATCCGACCCGCTGGCCGCCATGGGCAAGACCTATGTGCTGTTCGCGCTGAACAATGCGGCGCTGTTCCGCCTGATGTTTTCGCCCCAGCTCAAGCGCGATAACCGGCCCGGCCTGCGCATGGCTGCCGATGCCGCCTTTGCCACGCTGCGCCATGTCAGTGGCGGCGATGCCCCGGCGGGCCGCATTGCGGCGCTGGCGGCCTGGGCGCGGGTGCATGGCCTGGCGGTGCTGCTGCTCGACGGCCAGATCGCTATCCAGGCCGGCGAGGATATCGACGTGCTGGTGAGCCAGATCATCGAAAACCAGTGAGACATCCGGCGTTGCGCCGACGCCGCCCTTGCTCTAAACCGGCTTTCGGCCCTTTCCAAGCTGGATATTTGCATGACCCAGACCCGCTTTGACGTCCTGACCATCGGCAATGCCATTGTCGATATGATCGTGCCGGTGGACGAGAGCTTCATCCTGGACGAGGGCATGAACAAGGGCATCATGCATCTGATCGATACCGATAGGGCCGAAGACCTCTATGGCAAGATGCCGCTCAACCGCCAGCAGATTTCGGGTGGCAGCGCCGCCAATACCGCCGCCGGCGTTGCCTCGCTGGGCGGCCGCGCCGCCTTTGTCGGCAAGGTGGCCGATGACAGCCTTGGCGACGATTTCGAGACCGACTTCACTGCCATGGGGGTGCATTACGCTACCTCCCGCCTCAAGAACGGCGCGCTGACCGGGCGCTGCATGATCTTCGTCACCGACGATGGCGAGCGCACCATGAACACCTATCTGGGTGCCTGCCAGCAGCTCACCGAACAGGACATCCGCCCCGACGAGATCGGCGGCGCCGCCATCACCTATATGGAAGGCTTTTTGTGGGATCCGGTGGAGGCCAAGAAGGCTTTCGTGCTCGCCGCCCATTATGCCCACAAGCAGGAACGCGCCACCGCCTTTACCCTCAGCGACCCCTTCTGCGTCGATCGCTACCGCGCCGAATTCCTCGACCTGATGCGGTCCAAGACCATCGACTACGTCTTTGCCAATATCCATGAGCTCAAATCGCTCTACGAGACCGACGACCTCGGCGAGGCCGTACGCCAGGTCGCCAAGGATACCGAATTGGCCGCCATCACCATGGGCGCCGATGGCGCCATGGTGATTTACAACGGCGAAGTGACCTCGGTTCCCGCCTTCCCGATCGATCATGTGGTCGATGCCACCGGCGCCGGCGATCTCTTTGCTGCCGGGTTCCTGCTCGGCATGGCGCGCGGCCAGACGCTCGAAACCGCCCTCAAGACCGGGTGCCTCGCAGCCAGCGAAGTGATCTCCCACATCGGCGCCCGCCCGCTGGTCGATCTGCACGATCTGACCCGCCAGCACGGGCTGGTGGGTTAGCTACCCCGCTTATCCCCTGCCCCTGAGGCCATGAGACATTTGCTCCGGACAAGATCCGGGGCAAAGCATGGTGTCGACCCATTCTGAGAACAGCCAGCAGTTGATCGGCCTGGCCCGGCGCCGGGCCTTTGAGCTCTACCTGCGCAGCGGGCGCAAGCCGGACGCACCGCTGTTGGCTGAGCGCAAGGACATCGGGTCCGCGCTGGCTGCTGCAGCCGCTGACCGCGGCATGCCCACAAGCCACTATGTCTGGCGGACCATGCTGGACGACCGGGTCCGCAGGCGGCACATTGAGCGCGAGGGGCATGTGTTTGCCCGCGCCGAGCCACCCTCCGGTGGTCCGCCCGGTACTGAGCCCAATTGCCGTTGCTGGGCCGAGCCCTACTACGGCGATCCCGCCATACCGGATGCGCTGCAGCCACTCGCCCACGCCTATCAGACCGATACCACGGGCCTGGCGCCCTGGGCCAGCATCGAGACCCTGACCCGCGCTGACGGCAGCATCGCGCACAGCGTCGTGCTCGCCCGCGACGGCACGCAAATCCAATCCGCGTTCAGCGGCACACTGATAGCGCGGCAAATCACGTTGGCAACGGGCGAGGTCGTGCGCGTCGATACCAGCGGTGGTGTGCAGTCGATCTACCTCGGCAGTGACCCTCGACCTCTGTTCCAATCAGCCTGGACGGCGCACGGTCCCAGGGTAATCCGCGCCCGGCGACACCTGGCCTTTCTGGGCGATGAGCAAACCCTGATTGATCCTGACGTCGAGGGTGATCCCTACGCGTCGGCACGCGAACCCTACGGCATTCCAATCCTGCCCAATCTGGGTGGCCTGATCGCTCTGGCGCTGGTCTCGCTCCACTCGATGCTGCGGGCGGCGCCAGCCAGTCAGGGACTGGGTGAGAAGGATGAACCGGTTCTAGCCATCAAGGCTTGGGCCGTGAATGGAAATCGGCAACCAGTTCCAGTTCTGGTGGGAAGCCTGACAGAAGAGCAACTGCGCCAGCACTGCCGATTTTTGCCCGACGTACAAAACTGGACCGACGATGCGGCCGCCCTGCTGGCCGACAAAAAGCCGATCCTCCCGGAAAGGACGTGGGGATCATTGGTGCATGGTGTGATCAAGCGGACGATCGATGCCCTGAAGAAGTCTAGCCCATTCATCTACGACAGTTTGCGGCCTGAGATTTCCTTCGCTCCAAATATTACTGGACCGGTGCCCTACGGGCGCAAGGGCAGCACGCGGCTTGATGTCGTCGAGGATCGAAGCGAGGAAGAGGGCGTGCTCTGCGACTATGACGTCAAGACGGGGCGGGAGGGCCTAACCGTGAGCAGACTGAAAGAAATTGCCGATCGACTGTCAAAAAGCTACCCTGGCATCACAATCTACATCATCGAAGTGCGACCGAGGCTATGACGACAATCGCGGAGGTCAAGAAATGGGTGCGACCAATTCTGGCTGAGCACGCAGATTTGGCACTAAAACCGCGCATGCTTTACATGCGTCCGGTGCGCCACGTTCATCGGTACATCCACTTTCTTGGCTCTTCTGACCGAACTCATCCCAAGCCTACAGCCGTTTTCCTGATTTTGTTTGCCCCCCCGACGGGGCGGCTGAGCGATAACTGGTGGCGCGAATTGATCGTCGGCTGGTCGACCGACGCCGGTTTTCAGGACATATTGGCGGCTCATGTCAGGCAGACATTGGACTATCCCTTCCGGCCCCTGGCTGAGATCGAGGACCTTTACCACCTGATGCAGGAAAGCCGCCTGCACTGGCAGCACGGAGAGTTGCGGCGCTTGTCGAGCGATGCCTTCCTCCACGCCTCCGTCCTCGCCGCCCTTGGCCGCTTGCCGGAGGCTTGCGCTGTAGCACAGGCCTATATCGACAAGGAGGAGGGGAACTGGCGGGAAATCAGGGCGGAGGCCGAGGTCCTGCTAGACAAGCCGAGAAAGCGATCCGAGGGACAATCGCGCATCCAGCTGGCAGACCGCTTTCTCAAGCCGATGGACGAGATGCGGCAGCTTATCGCACGCGCCAGCATCAACGACCGGCCCGGAGTCGCACACCTGCTGCATGAGTGGGAAAAGCAGAATGCCCGGCGCCTTGAGGTCGAAGACGACTGGGAGCCCACACCCTTCCCGCTCGAACGGGACCTTTAGGCGTTACCCCAGACTTCCCCGCATCACCGCAAGCGCATCCGCCGTCGTCCCCGTCGGCCGGAACTCCAACCCCACCGGGCCCGCATAGCCCTTGGCAATGAGCCAAGCCAGTTTCTGCTTGAGGGGCAACGTGCCGCTGCCGGGTTGGTTGCGGCCGGGGTGGTCGGCGATGTGGACGTAAAAGATATGCTCGAGGCCGCCGGCGAGGACCGTTTCGGGGTCTTCGCCCATCACCATGGAATGATACATGTCATAGGTCAGCCCGATTTCGGGCCGGTTGACGGCGTTGCAGATGGCGAGGCCCTCCGCGGTGCTGGTGAGATAATAGCCCTTGTGATCGACGCGATCATTGAGCGGTTCGAGCGCCAGGCGCACGCCGCTGCCCTTGAGCACATCGGCCGAGCGGGCCATGGCCTTGGTCAGCGCATCATGCTGGCGGGCGCGGTCGACGCCGGCCAAAAGGGGGCCGGACTGGCAGATCAGGATCGGGGCGCCCAGCCGCAGCGCCACGTCGCGGCTTTTTTCGAGACCGATGAGGAACCGGTCATGGTCACCCTCCCGCGTCAGCTCGGCAAAGGGCTCGGCGACAATGCCGGCCAGTTGCACGCCGTTCTCGCTGAGGGCGCGTTCGATGGCGTCGAGATCCTTGTTGGACCACATCCAGAATTCGACGCGGTCAAAGCCGGCGGCCTTGGCCAGGGCGATACGCTGGGCAAAGTCGTTCGTCTCGGGGACGAACAGCATTTCGATGCAGGCGGAATATTGGGTCATGCCAGGCGCGTCCCACTGTTCATGTCAGCGAGGACCGCCCGGGCGGCGGCGGCGGGATCGGCGGCCTCGATGATGGGGCGGGCCACCACCAGATGGCTGGCGCCGGCACTGAGCGCCTGGGCGGGGGTGGTCACCCGCTTCTGATCGCCCATGTCGCCACCGGCGAGGCGAATGCCGGGGGTAACCACGGCCATGGTTGGCCCGACGATCGAGCGCACCATCTGCGCCTCCTGCGCCGAGGCCACCAGACCA